>CAIXCY010000160.1 GCA_903918045.1 uncultured Bacteroidia bacterium | reverse complement strand
CTTTGCGTGCAACTGCCATCCCATACAGTAGCATTCCAATGTCATACATCACCGAATCAGCCACTCTTAACAGATTCGAAGGGGTGTAATCAGCCTTAGCTTTAATTTCCTCATCATTCACCAATGCGGCATAACCTTTCAAAGCAGCCGAAAACTTCGTGATACTCTGTACGAGCATCCCGCGCTTGACTTTTTTGTGCACAGTCAAGCCTGTAGTTTTAGCCTCCTGAATCTGTCTGTTCTGATTAATAGTTGCCAATCCTGTTTCAAATCGTTCCTTGGCTGTTGCAAGATCGTTTAGTGAACTCACCAGTGCAGAATTTTCGTCGAGCACTGTAACAACAGATCCAAACATTCTCCATTTGTTCAATTGCCGTTTATTCATACTGACAAAATTTATTGGTTAATAATATGCACTAATTCAGCGCGTTATTTTTACTTTATAAGTTACGACAAAAAATTTTAAAAAAAGAGATTATTTTTCATGCTTTTGAGGTGTCCTTAAACAATCGTAACACTCAATTAATCAAATACAAATCCGTCGTAAACGGTTAACGACGGATAAAGCGTCAGTTAAAACCTTCGTGTTTTTAAAAGCAGCCGCTTTTTTACACATCAAAATAGCTTTATTTAAGGCGTATCAGACGCTGTTATATTCCCGGAAAAGAACTACTTATCACCAGCTTACCAATGAAAAATGTAAATCTGTTTTTCACAATCGTCACACGATTATGTACTTGTGTCAGCACACAATGTAACGTTGTCAGCGTACAATGTAAAGGTGTCTGAGCACAATGTAAAGGTCTCAGCAGGCATTGTAAGATTGTAAACTGACATTGTTACAGTATGAGCAACTATTGTATGATTGTAAACTGACATTGTTACTGTGTCAGTGGGCATTGTAACATTGTCAGCAGCCAATGTAACGCTGTCAGCGGGCAATGTTAGTCCGAGGTAATATTAGTCCGAGCCCGATAGTCCGAGCCATATTAATCCTGATTTTGCCTGCAGTAATAAGCTGGTGATAGTATTCTAAGCGCGGTTGAAAACCGCGGGACCCGGGTCAGGCGAATTGCATTCGCCTAATGCAAAAATCTTTTCAGATTACAATTGAACTACGACGTCTCCTGTCTGAGTCAGTTCCTACTTTTGACTCCTGAACAAAGAACAAGTTTATGGAGTCAGAAATACCCTTACTTAAAAATTACTATGGAGGCAGACGAATGTCTTTTGAATCAAACCGACCTTCAGCGGATATCCCATTGTCAAATATATTTATCGACAGAACAAGATCGTATCTCAATGAGAAACATTTGTTTGTCGCCAGATTCAATCAGATCCCAAATTTTATCAATGAGATCAGAATTAATTGCAAAAAGGCGAATGTCTGGTTTGCAAACAATTATCAGCGGGAAATAAAAGACTCGCATTATGCAAGGATTTATTATGGAGAAAAACAAAGCGCCCAAATCGACGACATCTTCTATTTTTTGTACGATGATCTGATCGTCTACTTCGATACGCAGAGTTCTATGGTCCGGTTTCTTTACCGGAATACCGATATTCTTAAGGTTGAGGCAATAATCCTGGAGATCAAAAAATTTAAGGAACGGAAAACCACGAAGAGTTCCGAGATATCACTATTGGTTAGTACCCGGTCCGGCATTGAGTCCAAAGTGATGAAAATCACTAAACCCAAACTGAGCATTGCCGACAATTACAATGATGACTTTAAACAAATCCATCACACAATTCTGAAACGGCTTTCAAAGAAGAACGATAAAGGTTTGGTTTTGCTTCATGGGAAACCCGGAACAGGCAAGACTTCCTATATTCGTTTTCTGATTTCATCGGTTAAAAAGAGTGTGATTTTTTTGCCTCCAAATATGGCTAATGCAATCACGAATCCTGATCTTATTTCAATTCTGATCGATAATCCCAACTCAATTTTTGTAATTGAGGATGCTGAAAATATCGTTGTTGACCGGGAGAAAAATGGAAATTCACCTGTCTCAGCTTTACTAAATATTTCGGATGGTCTGCTTTCTGACTGTTTAAATATCCAGGTAATTTGTTCCTTCAACACGGATATCTCAAAAATTGATAACGCATTAATGCGAAAAGGTAGATTGATTGCCAAATATGAATTTAAAGAGCTTGATGTGTCCAAGGCACAAGCGCTCTCAATGAAGTTGGGCTTCACAACAGAGCTTAATTCTTCAATGACGCTAACTGCCATTTACAACCAGGAGGAGAAAGATTTTCAACAGAATAAAGGTGTTAATTCAATTGGATTTAAAGCATAATTAATAAGAAATTAATCCATGGAAATTACCTTTATTTCAGATACACACGGTTTGCACGACCGGATAAAATTGAATCCAGGTACTGTTCTGGTTCATGCCGGAGATATTACTGAATATGGGACAGAAGAAGAAGGTGTCGAATTTCTGGGTTGGTTCTCAAAGCAACCTTTTACCTACAAGATTTTTATTGGAGGAAATCATGATCTGTTTCTGGAGGCATTAACGCTTCGAAAGATGAAGCAATTAATTCTTGCCAATATCATTTATCTTCAAAATAACGGGACTGAACTAGAAGGTATAAAATTTTGGGGATCGCCGGTTACGCCTTACTTTTTAGGTATGGCTTTTAATGCACGGGCAGGGAAGGAGATCCGAAAAGTCTGGAGTAAAATACCGCTTGATACTGATATATTGATTACCCATGGACCACCTAAAGGAATTCTGGATGGGGGTTTAGGATGTGAAGATTTGCTTCTTCAAATCGAACGGGTGAAACCAAAGATCCATTGTTTTGGTCATGTGCATGGGCAAAGTGGTTCCACAATTGTAAACGGGACAAAGTATATCAATGCGGCAGTGGTGAACACTCGTGATCAGATACGGAATCCGGATTATAAGATTGTCGGGTTGTACTTGTCTGTAAATTATAATCCAGCTTAACCGGGGGATTTTTTACTTATATGATTTTGCTTTTACCGGATTATCAGGGTATCTTTACATTGTAAAATAGATTGATTTATCGGAAGATTTAATTAAGATAATGCAATGGTTTCAATAACAATAGAGCTTAAGGGGGAAGATGCTTTAAAGGCCTTAGAGGATTTGGAAGAAAAGGATTTGATCCGGATTGTTAAGGAGCCGGATCAAAATTTGTATACACTTCCCGGAGAACCAATGAGCGATGAAGATTTCAGAAATTGGATTGAATTTGCTGAAAACACCCCTTCTTTAACCTTAAATGAGGCGAAACAACGATGGGCAGATCAAAAGAAAAAATTGCAAAAACTCATTCCTTAAGGCTAACAGAGCATGCTTATCAGAATATCAGCCAAATAACAGGTTATATTGCCTTTGTAAAGCATGAACCTTTTAACGCTATTCGTGTAGGAGAAGCAATATTTAAGGCAATTGACCAAATTGCAAAGAATCCGATGGCATTTCCCGAATGTCAGGAATTACCCACCAAAAACAAGATCTACCGCAAAGCTATTTGCCTGAATTGGTTAATCATATTTAAGGTAAGATCAACCGAGATTATAATCCTTGGAATTATCCACCAACACCGAAAACCATCCCGAATAAGAGGTGTTGGCAAGTTAAAATAGCTCCGTAAATCCCCAAAAAAATCAGATAATTTCTAACTAAGACACCCCTTGTCTTATCCGGCTCCTATTTTTGATGCCATAACTAATTAAAGAGTAAGGTATGCTTGAAAATTGGAAAGAATATCACGATGAAATTGAAAAGATTGCCAGTAACTCTTTTCTTGAATTGTATTCATGTGAAAACGAAGAGATCATTACAACAACCCGCGAAAATCTGTTGAAGTACTGCCATTTAGATACATTGGCCATGGTTAAGGTATTTGAGGTATTACAAAAGGTTTAAATTTTATACGAAGGCCTTCCCGACTTTTTCCGGAACTCGTTATATCAGTCCGAGCCCGACTTGTTCAAGTCATGTAGAAGTCGGACCCGGACTATCTGAATACAAAATCCAGCATCACTTTTTCCCCCCTGATCTCTTAAATCCTGGATTCAATATTGGCAATTTGCATCTTTATTCTCCCTGATTCTTGTACGATTCTTCCGGGTCAGCCACTTTATTGAGTGGTGGCTTTCCATGGGAAGGAATCTCTTTATTCTCAGTTAAATTGATTTCTTCCAGTGATTTAAGTATAACCACCGGTGCTTTCCCCATTGCCAGCGAAAGTTCGATAAGCTTTTTTAGGGTGTAGTTAAATTCCCCTTTCATAATTTGAGAAACGTAGCCCTTGGAAACGCCAAGCTGAACGGCCAGCTGGGATTGGGTCATATTGTTAACTTTCAGATATTCGGTTACCTGTCGAAAAATCTCATTCTGAATGGTTTCCAGCCAATACTCAGGGCGGTTCACTAATTCTTCAGGTTGTAACATAATACTAAATCTTTATTGATTGAAATATTCCCTCTTAATCCGGCGAAAATGGTTTATATCTTTATGCTGTGTCGTCTTTTTGCCTCCGCAGACAATAATCCTTCCGGTCTTCTCTTCATGGAATAGGTAAACCCGCAAATGACGGGTTTTAATCTCATATTCCTTTACCAATTCTCCCTTTGGTGTAATATTCCTGAATTTTTCTTTTGGCAATAATTTCCCCTTAGCGATTTCCTGCAACCTGGCTTGTATCGTCACCAATTCCGAGGCATAGGAGACCTCTTTCGCTATTTTTTGCTCAAACTCATCAAATTCACAGTGGTTATTCACTATTAACTTGAAGATTTTTAGTCGATCAGTAATTTCACTTATATTTTCCAGTACAAATTTAAGCATAAAAGTTTAGTTGTAACTATACTAGGCGATTTTTTTGCATTATTTTAACTAGTCAAAAGTGACATAAGAATGAATATAATTATTTGGCAAATCCTGGATTCAATATTGGCAATTGGCATTGGAGTAAATATTGTTACCAATTCTAAAGTTACGAAAAAAATCCTGTGAATTCTTCTGTTTCTTTTCATATAGAGGTGCACCCGGACATCCCCTGACCGACTCAGCCTCTACTTTTACGACAGTAAGAAAATAATAACTTTTAATGGTTTTTGAACTCTGCCCAGGCTGGAAGGAGTTTTGGTGTTATTTTTTTATCGGTTTTTCTGAAGGCATTTAATAATAAAAAGATGATCGAAAATTGGGAAGAATTCTATGAGGAGATTGAAAAACTATCATTGCCCGAATTGGAGGCAATGATAAAGGAGCTGTATCAGAAATTTCAAAAAAGTAGATCGTATAGTGATGATCTACTGAACGCTTGTTTGTCACAACGCAAATATCTGATCAACAGGAATTTTATATTTACTCCCGAAGCCGTCTATCATATCGAGCGAGTGAACTCCATATTGACTAAGAGTACAGCCAAGGTGTTAAAGCGCACAGAATTTCTTTACCGACAAATGGTGCAACTCAAAGCGAAAGGGGATGATTTCCTTGATGATTTTAATGTAGATGGAACAGTTGCCGTCGGTTATAGTGGAGAAGAATCGATCTTAACATTTGATAAAGATGAAAAT
>CAIXCY010000159.1 GCA_903918045.1 uncultured Bacteroidia bacterium | reverse complement strand
TTTTCGACTTTAAATTCTTTTCGGAAGATTGGGACGATGCTCCGCTTGATTGCTTTGTTTCCCAGTTCATTTCCGTCACCATGGACTCCCGGAATAACTTTCATTGAATCGGGAAGGATGTCATAACTGATCCAGATCGCTTTATCCCAGTCTTTGGGCGATAGTAGTCCCATCTGCCACGATGATACCGGACTCCAGTCACTTTGTTTGCCCGATTGATCCTGGACTTTAACTTTCCAGAAATATTTTTTCCCGGAGCTTAGAGGTGTCCCTGCATATTCAACCTGAATGGATTGACCGGAATTTGCAATTTTCGAATCCCAGATATTGCCAATATTATTTTTTAGATTCTCCGGTGATTCTGAAACCAGAATATGATAGGCCGTTTGCCGGACATCACGCGCTTTGGATTGAATCTCCCAGCTCAGGTGCGGTTTCGTTACCCCAATTCCTAACGGATTAGTTTTTGAGTCGCATTTTAAGTTATTTATAGAGAGCGTGTTTTGAGCAAAAGTTCCCACGGAAATTAAAATTGCCAGAACGGAAATTGCATATTTGAATCTGATCATTTGATTTGGTTAAGTTGGTTAAATATTTCGCGGGATACTTTAAACGCGGTGCCGTGGCGCACACCATCGGGGAAGGTTACTTTATCGGAGACGTCTTCCCATTCTTTCATATTTTTTGATCTGATTGCACCGTATTTATGTTGCGTGTATTTATCGAAGTAGACGTAAACATAATCATTAACCTGTAATGCAGTTGGACCTTCGGCCCAGTATTTTCCGGTGATTGGCTCTGAAACTTTAGTAGGGTAGGGGCCGGATGCTGATTGGGATTGGGTAATGCGTATGTTTTTCTCCGGCGGATTTGGATTTTCATTCTTCAGAAACATGTAATAAGTGCCCCCTTTGAGCAGAATGGTCGCGTCAATCACGCTGAAATCGGGGTTGAAAAACAGTTTTGTAGGGCTGAAATTTTGAAAATCAGTAGTTGTAGTACAATATATCCTGTGATTTAATCCCTTTTCATTTTCGGACGAGGCGACCTCAGAATGGCATCCTGGAATGGTGGTAGCCCAGAAGATGATATAATTTTTATGTTTGGGATCATAAACCATTTCGGGCGCCCAGCAGTTTTTAGCGGTGGGCTCATGCGCCATTACAGGAATTGCTTTTTGTTCTGACCAGTGGATCAGGTCCTGCGATGAGGCATATCCAATCTGGCGATCTTTCCAGCTGCACGTGAACACCATATGGAACTCTCCGTCTCCATCCTGCAAAATAAACGGATCACGCATCAGTTTATCTTCCCCGACAGTGGGAGTCACAAACGATTTTCCATTTTTCAAAGGTTGCCACTTTAAACCGTCATCGCTGTAGGCCAGGTGTAAGCCATCCTGTCCATTGTCAATGAAATACGAAAACAGGAAAACCGGATTTTCCCCTTTCCCGGTAAGGGCCAGAAGAAAAAAAAGAGGAAGGAGGTATTTTATCACAGGATAGTCAGTTTTGTTTTAGTGTAATTGGATAGCGAAAATACAAATAAGTAAGAAGGATAATATATTGTTTGGTATTTTGAATTTATTTTTTTCTTTGCGGAATTGTGTTTGTGCGTGAGTTATTTGATTCCAACGTGGATTATTTAACCACAATGGTCTTGATATTGACGAATTCGCGGATTCCAATGGTGGATAATTCGCGACCATAACCACTTTCCTTGACTCCTCCGAACGGGAGACGCGGATCTGATTTTACAAAGTCGTTTACGAACACACAACCGGCCTCGAGTCCTTTCTCTGCGAGATATTTCCCTTTATTCAGATCGGAAGTGAAAATCCCGGCACCCAACCCGAAAACGGTGTCGTTGGCAATACAGATGGCTTCTTCTTCGGATTTTACCCGGTAGATGACCGCCACCGGGCCAAACAGTTCTTCGCTGTATGCGGGCATACCGGGAACAACATCTGCCAAAACTGTTGGCGGATAAAGGGCGGCCTCGCCATTGGGGATATAACCTCCGAGTAATACAGTGGCACCCATTTCGCGACTTTTTTCGACTTGTTGGTGTAATTCGTAACGCAAGTCTTTTCGGGCAAGAGGACCAATTGTTATTTCGGAATCCAGAGGATCGCCAAAGGTTGCTTCACTCATGAGCCGGACAAATTCGGCGGTAAACGCATCGTATATTTTATCTGCCACAATAAATCGTTTAGCACCAATACAACTTTGTCCGGCGTTTAGCAGTCTGCTGGTTACACATAATTTTGCCGCATTATTAATATCGGCATCTTCGAGGATCAGGTAAGGATCGCTACCACCTAACTCTAGCACCGATTTTTTCAGTGCATTCCCTGCAGCTGATGCGACAGCTTTCCCGGCAGGCGTACTGCCAGTAAGCGTAACTGCCTTAATCAATGGATTTTCAATCACAGCCTTCACGCCGGATGAACCAATAAGTAAGGTTCTGAATATATTTTCAGGAAAACCGGCATCACAAACCAATTGTTCAATCGCCAGCGCACATCCCGATACGTTTGAGGCATGTTTTAAAACACCCGTATTCCCGGCCATTAAGGCAGGTGCCAAAAACCGGAATACCTGCCAGAAAGGAAAATTCCAGGGCATTACGGCAAGGACGGTCCCGATAGGTTGATAGGAGATATACGATTCGGAGGCTTCTGTTTGGATCACTTCATTCTTAAGATACGACTCTGCATTTTCGGCATAATAGCCGCAAACCAGTGCACACTTTGAAATTTCGCCTTCTGCCTCACGAAAGACTTTACCCATTTCGGCAACCATGATGGAGGCCAATTCTGCTTTTCGTTCAAGAAGTTTAGACTGGAGTTTTCGCATGAGTCGGGCACGGCGATCAAAGTCAGAATGCTTCCATTGATGAAAAGCGTTATCTACCTGTTTGATAATCAGATTAACTTCTTCGGGCGAATGTTCCTTATAGTTTTGAATAATTTCGCCTGAAAACGGATTTATGGATTGCATAGGATCGATATTTTAATCAAAAATAAGAGTTATTCACCATAATTAGGCAATTAGAATAAAAAGATGTTCGGATTAGTCTTAAATCCTTAAGTCGATAAAAATCCATTTCGCACCAAGTAATCGGGAGTGGCACGACTCCAACCTCAAAACAGATAACTACAAAAAAATCACGTAAAGTACTAAGGAGTTGTGAAACTCCAACCTCAAAACAGATAACTTTAAAATATCACGCAAAGGCGCCAAGACGCTAAGGACCAAGTTCTTGCGTGTTTTCGGCTTTGCGTGGTTATAAAGAGTTATATAGGAAACACTAAGACACCAAAAGGGGACCAAAAGAGGTATATTTGTGCAAATTATATTTGATCTGATTTTGCGGTATTTTATTCATATGGGTTATAACGGCAACAACTATCGCGGGTGGCAGAAGTTACCCGGAATCGTGAGTGTTCAGCAGATTCTGGAGACTATGCTAAGTCAGATTTTTAAAGAGCCTGTGACCATTGTCGGATGTGGGAGGACCGATGCCCAGGTGCATGCTAGCCAGTTTTTTTTTCATTTTGATACCGTTCAGGAGTTTACCTTTGACTTAAAATTTCGACTCAATAAGTGCCTGCCGCATGAAATCACCATTTTTGACGTGCTGCAAATGGAGGGGTTGCCACATGCACGCTTTGATGCTATTCGTCGGAGTTATGATTATTATATTCATACTGAAAAAGATCCCTATCTTATCGGGTTAAGCTCATATTATCCGTTGGAAAATCCGGATCTGGAGCAGATGCAGCTGGCAGCAGGATTGCTGACCAATTACAGTGATTATGCCTGCTTCTGCAAGTCGCCGTTGAAATATGAACATACCATTTGCAATGTTACGGAGGCGCAACTGTTTACAGACAGTAACCGGACCCGGTTGAGGTTTCATATCACTTCGAACCGGTTTTTGGCTGGAATGATCCGGATAATCGTTGGCAAATTGCTTGAAATCGGGAATGGCGATCTTTCGGTGTCTGATTTTGAGCAGTATCTGAAAACGAAGGTCACCCCTAAAACCATTGTTCCGGTCTATGCCCAGGGACTTTATTTATCGAAGGTCACTTTTCCCTATCTGGATCTGCCGAATGGATCGGTGTTTAATACTGTTCTTTTGAATCAGGTTGATTTACTGCTTTAATTTTAAGATGCAATTTTTTTTCCTTTATGAAGATTCACAAAATTGGTAATATTAAAAAGTTAATGTTTTTGAATCAGCCACACTTCTGAAGCCAGTGTTCCCCATCCGCCTGAATTTCTCCATTGTTCCACGCTCACCTGATCGCCCCGGGCCACATCAGGGGCACGTTCCAATCGGATAGTCAGTTAACCATATTATTTGTAAATCTCTTTTCGGTGGCCAACTGAGACTACAGTGACAATAATCCTATTATTATCAATTTCATAAATTATTCGGTATACACCTACACGTATTCTGTATGCTTCTTCACCTTTCAGTTTTTTATAGCCGAATGGACGGGGATTGTCTGCAAGGTCTGATATAGCGGATTTAATAAGAGGGATAACCTTTTTATCAAGATTTAAAATTTGCTTGAGGGCGTAACGTTCTATTAAAACAGTAAATTTCATTTAATGGAATCTTCGATTTCCTTGAAAGCTTGTTCAAAAGGTATTGCATCTCCTTTATGAGTTTTAGCTTTTCGATATTCTTTAATATCCTCCAATTCCTCGGAATCGGAGATTAGCTTTTTGAATGTTTTAATAGGAATCTGAACAGCTATTTTATGTCCATTTTTGTCTGTTATATAGCTTTCCTGAATCATAACTGTAATTATTATACCGATTTAAATCATAAATATTTATACAAAAATAGGTGATGCATAGGTTAAAAGCAAATGAATTTTAGCTCATTTATTTTGCATTCAGAAGATCCGGCTATTATTCATTTTAGCTTGTGAGGTTACTGTTTTTTTATCAGCCACACTTCTGAAGCCAGTGTTCCCCATCCTCCTGAATTACGCCATTGTTCCACGCTCACGCGATCGCCGTGCGCCACATCTGCTGCACGCTCAAGACGGATTGTCAGTTCACCGTCGGCTGTAGCCTGCGCCGGGATGTCATAAGTGAAAAAATCAGACATTTGAAGCGGCAGTTCTACATTTTTGGCAATTGGAATATCGTCGGCATAGATCGACTGTGATTTTTGATTCATCCGCATGGCATACCGCTCCTGAAACCACGGACGAACGAAGGTAAACCTTATTTTGTAGGTAGCCTTGGGATCCAGATTGTTGTAATGAAGGGTTAACCCCTGATCTTCATTTTGAGTGTAGGACATTGAGCGCTGCGAAGGACGATTGCCTTCGGAAAGCATCTGAGGAACATATGGTTGTCCATGATCGTAAGGATAACCCGTAACAACATGTGGCGCAATATTATAGGTGCCCAAATTATCGTAATAGCCCCCTTCTCCCGGATTATCGTAATTGGTGATCATCGCCAGAAGTTCCTCTTTTTTGGTATTATCGGCAATCTTAGCCCTTTCAAGCTGCCGTTTTAACCAGCCAAGGCCAATAAAATCATGTTTGAGATTGAAATTTCCATCATTTCGTTCACCAAAAAGCCGGTTACTCTCGTCGCTCAGAATCCTTGCTTCCTCTTTTAATGCGAGCATTTCGTCAGATTCATTTGGATCGAACATGTCCAGGGCTTCCTGAATGGCCTTCTTTGTCTCACCGCTTTTAAGGGATGCTGCAATTAATTTTTCAATGTAAGTTTGCATCCTTATTTGCTGACTTACGCTTAACTGTGTGTAACGGTCAAGAACCCCTTTCTGCATATACATGCGCCAAAGCCAGTCGTGATCCATGATCTCTTTGGGAATTAATCTTCCGGATTGTTTGACCAAATCATAGTATCTTTTTATTCCGCTTTTTTCGGGCAGTGGTGTTCCGGGTTGTTCCTCCAGATTCTCTTCGAGGATATATAGCGCTTTGGACATCAGAGGTGCCGCTTCGGGGCCGAACCAGGTATTGCAGTAATCGTTTATTACTTCATCAAGGCTTGTTCGTGGTGCCCATAACAGCCGTTGCCACATCCACTGGTTGAAATGGTCGTGATGTCCGCTGGAATGGGTAATATCCCCAACACCATAAGGCATTAGATCATTAAAAACTCGGTAATAATTTTTAGGGCAGGCGTAGAATGAGAGCCTGTTGTAGACCATTGTGAGGAACTGGTCGGGGCGCCGTTCGTAGATGTCGTGGCTCCAATGGGGAGGGTGATAGCCATCTTTATCCGGTCTTGGATACATTTGGACAAACGCGTGCTGAGCATATTTCCAGTGGGTTATTTCGTTGTAATATAATAGCTTAACGTTTGGAGGTAATTGATGCAGTATCTCCTTTGGATAGAGACTGTATGGGCCGTATCCCGGATATCTGAAAAGGTCCATACGGTGGGTCTGGCGATGACCCGGTTGCCAGGAAGTTGCGTCTGAACCTGGACCATAGCCCCATGCCCAAAGCCAGTCCGAGGGATTCTCCTGAAGATAGGAGAAGATTGCATTGTCGTCGGCATTCTGGAATTTTTGATTTGTGAAGTAGACCTTTGTTTCCGGATGATATTTATGAACGATGGCAGCCATCTTTTCAATGGTCTGAATGAAAATCTGACCATACGGTTTACACCTGTCACACTCGCAACCGCCGCCATCTCCACCCCAGAATTTTACAAGGTCGAAGGCGGGCTTATCTTTAAAAAATTTATCGCACTGATCAAGCATGTATTGATTTCCTTCAGGTACCGATAAGCACACATATCCTGGTCTGCCAATAGATTCTTTGGCTTCCCACGCTTTGGGGATATCGCCCAGAGCTGTATTGGGCCCAAATTCTCCCTGAGTCATTAATCCGTAGGATTTAATAAAATCGAATGTCGGGCCGTAACCGGTGGAGAAAATATTTGCCCCTGCCAGTGCATAATCGAGAATTACCCGGTGCGTCTCTGTGTCTGTCCATGGTCGGGCCTTACCAAGTTCCCTGGCTATATTGCTCTGTTGAACCTGAGTCCCCCTGATCTCGAAAGCGGGAGCCGTTCGCACTTCAAGATTATCGGGTAAATTTATTACCCCATTGCGGATTGTTGCCTGCCTGAGCAATTCACCAACGGCATAAAGTGTGCCCCGCTCATCAATCCCGGCGGCAATAAGGAGATCCTGATTAAGCGATTTTTTTAACAGAAAACCTTCCGGTCCGGGTTCAAGCTCGGTTAACGGAGGAATATGCTGTGTTTTTAGCCATGTACTAATTTGTACGTCATTCTTGGCTATTCCAAGGAAGACGACCAGGACATTTGAGGATTTTTTGATTTCAAAATTCTCAGGTACCAACTGTACCTCTGCAATACCGGCTTCTTTAAGCCTGTCAACTAAAAGATTTGAAATATTTAATTCAATTTTTCCTGCAGTTACTGAGTGTTGTATGATAACTTTATTGTATTCAGAGGCTATTGTAATTTTAGATCCGAGGATTATGGAAAATATTATCCCGACAACAAAAAGTAAACGGGCAATATTCGTGTGTCCGTGAGTTTTGGTTTGAACTGCAAATTTCATTTTCGGGATAGTTTTAAATTTATCGGATCAGCTATTTCAATGATCTGAATAAAAGATTAAATTTTTTGGAACAAATAACCGGATGACGTTTTTTTTTCTTTAACATCATCCGGTTCTACTATGAGATATTTAATTCCACTTATTATAACTATTTTTTTGGTAGCAGGATATTACGGCAATATTCCCTGCATTTGGCTACCTCTTTAACTGCATCGGATCCTTCAGGAACTGTATATTCGAGTTCGATATCACATTCGATCGGCCATTTTTTATTTTTGATTAAATTAAGAATATCCGCAATGGGGGTTGTCCCTTGTCCCCAAACCTGGTTTTTATT
>CAIXCY010000158.1 GCA_903918045.1 uncultured Bacteroidia bacterium | reverse complement strand
TGGGTGTCTTCGTGTTTTGGTGGCGATTTTTTTTTATCGACTTCAGTATTGAATACTAAATACGACATCTTTATATTCTAATTCCTAAAAATGTAAATATTCACCGCAGAGGTCGCGAAGTTTCCGCAGAGATCTGCAGAGAACTTTATGAATACAAAAATAAGTCTAATTGACAAATAATAAACCCCATGCAAATTGTAGAACTTGAATTATTGCATTATGATCTTTATTCTCCATCAACGGGAGAGCTAATTTGTGGTGAAGAGACCGGATATAACGAAGAGGCCCAATCGCTGATGGGGTATTGGATCGGCGAGGTCTTTACGGAACCGTTTATTAAGGATGAGGCACTAAAAGAGGCCTGGTACCAACTGGTTGAAAAGATTGACGTTGCAGTTGAGGCGGGAGAGAATGGTGAAGGGCTTGAGATGGAGCATCTCGTTCAATTTCTGGCTGATTATGATGCCCCCACCTGGATTGTGTTTAAGATTGGTCATCCCAATGATGTCACAGGAATGGTTATTGACAATGGATGGTTTGTTGTCAATATGGAGAAAGAGCAGCAATAGGGGGGAATTATTTTTTTAACCCTTAATTTACCCGATACGGAACAAGTGAATATTGATTATAAAATATAAACCAGATAAAAATGACAAAAGATCAATTCAATGATTTTATTAATGCTTACGAATTGTACTCCTTTGACGATTTAATAGAAATTACCCATGTGGATGGAATAATACAGCAAGGTATCTGGATGTCAAGTACGCCACCACTGGATGAATCAGCGGATGGGAAATTTGCCGGTAAGGGTGAATATGAAATTTTTTACCTCTTTGAAAGTGACCGGTTTGTCATTTGGCCCATAGAAGAAGTTACAAACCTTAAGTGCCTTCATAAGGGATATTTAAAAGGTTTGCCTTATCAATTGGCACTTTAAAAATATATATTATTTCTATTTGATGACTCAAAAAAGAAAAGTAATCACCGCGCTCGATCTGACCAAAATAATCAGGGACGAACAGGAATACATCGAAACCAGATTTGGTAAAAGGGTATGGGATAACGATGCGATAATAGGCAGTAATGACCCGAATACTAAAGATGATCAATCTGCTGAGGTGAGGGATATGGAATATTATTTTAATCTCGATAATTGTGCCTACGATTTTTATTATGATACCGGCACCATGGCTGATTTTGACGATAATGAGCCGGGTTATAATCTCCCGGCTTCAGGTGACCCAATTCCTTGCTACGGGGCAATCATCCCTGCCGAATGTTTCCATGTGGTGGAAAAGATCAGTAAGATGCGATTTGCGATTCCTGTTCACATCCAGTTTTATGAAAAGTCGGATGACAATCTTGCGGTTAAGGGAGAGATTATTCTCCTTTATTCCAATTTCTGGCGGATGCAAAACAGGTTGCCAAATCGTGTGATTGTCATTTTGTGAACTGGATAGGTTATATCGATCAGGGATTTGTCCTGATTGAAGATGGCGGGAAATAACAGACTTGTCGGATTTTGAGGAGAATTATTTTTCTCATTATCCTCTTTTGATTTAGATACTTATCTGTTTTAACCGGATATAATCGATTCTATCCGATTAAACAACGCTGGACGGATTAGAATGTCATACTTTTAATTAAATTAATTTTTCAACGGTATGGAAAACAAAATTTCTTTCGTAATCAGTGAGGAAGCGAAGGCCAACATCAGCAAGGCCATGGAGACTATTATTCAAAATCTGCCGGGATTGGTTAATCTCAAAGCGGCTGACCGTCGCGCGTTACCTAAGATGGGAGATAAGTCATTTTCATTCGTGAGTAAGGCTTTCGAATATGCCGCACAGAATCCGAAGATTGTTCCGGCTTTCCTCGATATGGCGGAGTTTGAGAAGGACACTGTCGGAACCGCCGAACTCAAGAAGGTTCTTATTTCAATGCACCAGCTGGTTGAAAAGCTGGATGACACGACCCTGCTCACTGGAAGTGATGCGCTGGCATCTGCCCTAGTTTTTTACACGGCGTTAAAAGGGGCTGCCAAGGCAGGGGAGCCTGGTATGAAAACGGTATATGCCGACCTTCAGTCACGTTATCCGGGGCATTCAAAAGGAACTACACCAGCAAATCCTGTTGTCAACTAGAGTCTCCGGCCCGGATTAGCACAAATTGCCGTTGACAGAGTGAATCCGCTTGCTCTGTCGACGGCAATTTTATGTTAGATCAGGATAGGGTTATCTCCGTTTTCAGCTGCAGAGGCGCAGCTTCGACCCATATTGTAACGGCCAATTTCACTCTGT
>CAIXCY010000157.1 GCA_903918045.1 uncultured Bacteroidia bacterium | reverse complement strand
CGATGCCGCCCCGACACCCACACTATTAAACACATTTAAATGTCATTACGAATGAAGCGTAGCGAAATGAGGAATCTTCTTCTAATATCTCTTACTGTCATAAAACTTGGTGTATTTGAAAAGTATAGGGACTCGCAATGACAGGAGTGACGAAGCAATCCTTCCTTTAAAAATTAAATACGACATTATATTTTAGCCATTACTTAAATATGAAACTAAATTATATTTTAATTGTTTTTAAGTCTGATTGATAATTTTTTAACACTAAAACTCTTTGCAATTAACTTCCCCTGATCGTAAATCCGCAGCCCCTTCCCTCTTTTATACTTTTCACCATTTCTGTCCCATAATATGGTGATCAGATGACCTTTGTAAAGGATGTTATCCAGGCAGAACCAGTCCCACGAATCCGGGATAAGCGGATTTACGGTAAGCAGATTATCCAACGAGGGGCGAAGACCGACCAGACCGGTTATGATCAGGTCGTTGTAGGTTGAGTGGTTGTAGTAGATTCCCCGCTCCTTAAAGCCATGGTTCTGAACTTCCATGCGTGTGCGGGCCAGCCAGTCGCCGTTAAAGGGGTTCAAATTCTCATCAATCCATAATTGGTCGGTGACAATGGTATCCCCAGACGGTGGTATTTGCCTGAACCGGTGTGATTTGGTAAAAATTTTCAGAGTTTCGAAGAAATCTTTTTTAGTGACGACCCGCTGTGGGTAATCATTCAGGACATTGGCCAGAGCGGTTAAGGTCTGGGCAGTGGCAAAGGGCCAGCTCGGACCATTCCACTGACATTCGTGCCCGTCATAGCTCACCTTAAATCCGGGGTGACGCTGTTCTGCAGTGGTTGGACCGAAGGGGGCATAAAAACCTTTGGGATCCATCAACTGGGCCCAGGCTTGTTCATATCCCTTATTTTTAGGTACAAGTTCCTGATACCAGGGGATAAAGCCCAATAATTCACGTGCAGAACTCAGG
Organism: uncultured Bacteroidia bacterium; assembly: GCA_903918045.1. Taxonomy (GTDB): domain Bacteria; phylum Bacteroidota; class Bacteroidia; order Bacteroidales; family Prolixibacteraceae; genus JAAFHB01. The sequence continues at coordinate 1,241 of CAIXCY010000157.1, read as the reverse complement.
GAATCGGTTCCTTTTGGGATCACTTTAAAGAAAAGATCCTGCTTATCCCATAGTTTTTCGAGGGTTAACTGCCGGATTCTTTCTGCCTCAGCGGTGTATTTTTCCGAAAGTTTAAGATCCCCTTTCATGTGCGCAATCGTTGCTATGGCCCGTGCACTGGAGAACATATAGGTATTAATGGTAGGCCGCTTACCTGTTCCCCCGATTGCAACCTCCATCCCATCCTGGCCATCCTCCTGCCAGAAGAGACCATCCGGTTCACGACGCAGCTTTTCCCACTGCTTAAAATTAGCCACCAGGTCGGGCAGAATCCTGAACAGAAGTGAATCATCGGGATGAACCATCTGAAGTTGCAAATAAGAATCGGCAATCCAGAAACTGTAATGGTAGGGATCTCCACCTTTATGAAGCCAGAAATCGCCGTAATCCCGAGCAATTTTAGGATCATGTAACCACCGCCCCTCCCGGATATGTTGGCCTGCAGCACAAGGGATTGTGTTGTACTTATCGGCCCACGCCACATTGGGCATAAATTCGGTAATGATGTATCCTTCGGGTGTTTTCTTTATGTGTTTCCTGAAAGTCCACCACCGATAATAATAAACCTCCTCGATATCCTGATCGGGACATTCGAAGAAGGGGATATTTGCTTCAAGAAAATTCCAGGTATCTGAATTCGGAATCATCGTTGTCCCTGGGACGGCATTGAAATGGAGGTCGAGGGTATCCTGGAGATTGAATTTATCGATGTAGTGTTTAAAATCCGATTTCTTAAGGATCAGCTCGCCGGCATTTTGCGAAAATGAATTAAGAGTAATCAATGTGAATAATAAACTGGCCAAATATTTTAAATAAAATCTATCAGGTGGTATCATCTTGTTATTGATATATAATTGATTAAATAATAAATCTCAGTATATGCCGTCAATTTTACTAAACCTTATTCCTGTTTTTTTAACCTTAGTGGTAGAAATGTTCACACATCTCAACACAACCTTATTACCTTATTTATTTAACAAACAGGATACTGAAATAAGTAATAGAAATAGTTTAATGTCGCAAAGATTGCTTCGTCCCCGATACGCTACGCTATCGGGGCAGGCTGTACCTTCTACCAATGACATACTTGTGAGAATCTGCCAGCCAAAGGAGATTGCTTCGTCACTCCTACGTCGTTCCTTACAATGACAGCGTTCATTGGTTGTAGTAAGGGGGTGGGGGGAGCAGGCGGAGAGCCGCCT
>CAIXCY010000156.1 GCA_903918045.1 uncultured Bacteroidia bacterium | reverse complement strand
GGCATCAAGTTCGTGAATATTGTACGAACGGTTTTCGGAGAACGACAGGCACGATTCGCAGCTGTTGCATGGTTCTGTATGATCATCCAGGTTCAAACAGTTGATGGTCTTGGCAAAGATACGCGCCGAGGTTGTCTTCCCAACACCGCGAGGGCCGCAAAAAAGATAAGCATGGGCAAGGTGGTTGCTCCGGATCGCATTTTTCAATGTCGACGTGATCGAAGGCTGACCTACGACCGAATTAAACGTATCGGGGCGATATTTTCGTGCTGAAACAACGTAGTTTTCCATAAAACTTAACAGGGCGTATTTGAAAGCCAAATATATGACTTTTTACAAACCGGTCAACCAGTTGGAAGAAGAAGTTATCAACGGGTATAAATCTTTCTGTTTGCATAAACCTTCGATTGGTTCAAACTTTTCGGGACGACAACTGTTAATTGATATATAAGAAGCGATTAAATATTAAACTTTAAAACAGTAAAAAATGAAAAAAATACTTTTTGTCAGCTGCCTGATGGTAATGGTAATAGGGACATTCGCCCAGAGCAAGACGCTTTATGATTTCAAGGCAAACACGCTCGGAGGTGAACCCTTCGACTTGTCATCCTTAAAGGGTAAGAAAGTGCTGGTGGTGAACACTGCTTCAAAATGTGGATTGACTCCACAGTATGCAACTCTTCAAAAACTGTATGATACCTATAAGGATAAGAATTTTGTGATCATTGGTTTTCCAGCCAATAATTTCATGAGCCAGGAACCGGGGACAAATTCAGAGATCAAGGAATTTTGTACCCGCAATTATGGGGTAACCTTTCCAATGATGTCGAAAATTTCAGTAAAAGGGAGTGACATCGATCCGTTATATCAATGGCTTACCTCAAAATCGCTGAATGGCATTGTGGATGCAGAGGTGCAATGGAATTTCCAGAAGTTTATGATCAACGAACAAGGTCAACTGGTTGATTTCGCTTCACCACGGGATAAACCCGATTGCGATAAAATCATTGCCTGGATTGAAGGGAAGAAGAACAACTAAGCGAATGGTAAATTGAAATATCCCTATTCAATAGAATATTAATTACCTCTCCCAGGGGAATTGATCCTTATATTTTGCCGGAGTTGAAAAATATTCAGCTCCGGCTTTTTTAATATTATTTTTGTATATTTAGAAATAAAATATGCAGCCGATATGAATAATCCTAATTCAAATCAAAATGACCACTCACGGAAGGGGAATCATTTTTCGGATCATTCCAAACTTACTTTCAGCCAATCGCATGAAGTCTCAACTTTCACCTCTGCAAAATATTCGGTTAAATTAAAAGTTGCTGATTCTAATACCGGAGCACCCGTAAAAGGGGTTTTGGCCTGTATTATATACGTGGAAAATCCCAGAATCACTATTTTTAAAAGCACTGCGGAAAAAGGATCGGTAAGTATCCGATCGCTTGAAGCAGGAACATACCAGGTTACCTTAAAGAAGGCCGGATATACCAGTCAGATAGTTCATTTAAGTATTTTTGGCAACCTAAGGACTGTCGTAAATATGAATCTGGAATCCAATTAATATTATAAAAAAACACTAGCTTGCCAATAAAATAACGAACTCAATTTTTCAGCTATGCGATTAATAGGCAATGTCATCTGGTTGATTTTCGGTGGACTCTTAACCTGCCTGGGATACTTATGGGGTGGATTTCTTTTATGTTTGACTATTGTTGGAATTCCATGGGGATTGCAAGCCATGAAAATTGGGATTGCTCACCTGACCCCCTTCGGGCGGAATGTGGTTGCCACAGGAGGATCTATTCCCGTTATATCTTTTGTTTTTAACCTGATTTGGTTGGTATTTGCCGGAATCTGGATTGCACTGGCAGAACTTTTATTTGGATTTTTATTCTGCATCACAATCATAGGAATTCCATTCGGTCTACAGCATTTTAAGTTAATGCGTCTTGCGCTCTATCCTTTTGGGTATGATTTAAGGTAATTAATCTTTTATAAAGGCTAATTCGACAGGCAGGGTCAGTGTAAAGAGACTCCCTTTACCGGGTTTTGATTCAACCCTTAATTCACCGTTGAGGATGTTGGCAATCCTTTTCGAGATAGCCAAACCAATTCCTATCCCGCCATAAACCCGAGTATAGGAATCGTCAGCCTGCCTGAAATAATCAAATATTACGTTTTGCTTGTCTGCCGGAATTCCGATTCCTGAATCTCTGACATAAAATTTCATATTTGATTCATCAACAATAGTAAATCCAAACTCGATCGTCCCTTCGCTAGTAAATTTCACCGCGTTCTTAAACAGGTTAACCAGGATCTGATTAATTTTCACCCTATCTGCAGTAATATAACTTGACAACCAGTGCACATCAGGCTTGAAGATTAAGTTGATTTGTTCGTGTTTCGACGATATTCTCAGCAGGTGGTCAAAGGATGCCTTATTTTCCATGTAAAGATCCATAATACTGAACGTCTGATTGCTCATTTTGATTTTGGTATGATCAATTAGAGCAAGATCAAAAACTCCCTCAATGATTGATAGGAGGTTTTGTCCACTGGATTGAATACTGGATGCAAAACTGATATTATCTTCCACAGCCACGGATGACATAATCAACTCGCTAAATCCCAGGATATGGGTTAGGGGTGTTCTTAATTCGTGATTCATCATTGCAAGAAATGCAGATTTCAGACGGTCGCTCTCCTCTGCGCTCTCCTTGGCGCTGATGAGATCATCCAGCATTCTCTTCTTTTCAGTGGTGTCAGACATTATCAGAATATAATTACTGATAGCCCCATCGTTATTCATCAGGGAGGATATTGTAACATCTTCCCAATAGACAAATTTATCCTTTCGACGATTTTGATATTCCCCTTTCCAGACCCTACCTGCCAGTAAAGTATCCCACATCAGGTCAAAATCGGAATCGGGAATATGCCCCCGGTTGAATATCCGAGGTGCTTTATGGCGCACATCCTCAAGTCTATATTGAGTTAAAGCTGTAAAAGCATTATTTACATATTCAATTTTTCCCCTGGCATCGGTGATGATTGTCGAAGCTGAATTTTGCTCTACGGTCTGGGATAGTACCCTTAATCGATCCTCCACCCGCTTCTGTTCTGTCATGTCTGTCAGCGTACCGCGAATACCAACTGTTAAACCCTCTTTTTTTATAACACCTACCGAGACAAGCACAGGAAATGAGGAGCCATCCCTTCGAATAGCCGTATATTCGGTAGTAGTTTGCAAATCTTTGGAAACAAGATCATTAAATCTTCGGAATGCTCTCTCCCGCTCACTCTCATGAATAAACTGAAGCATGCTATAGCCTGAAATCGCTACCTCTTCCGGGTAATCGAGCCAGTTCATTAAGGTCTCATTTGTAAAGGTTATTACTCCTGTCAAATCCGATTCAAAAATTCCAACAGGTAACGAATTGGCGAGTTCGCGGTATTTTCTTTCGCTGTTAATCAACTCCTGCTCTGTCTTTTTTCGCTCGGTAATATCCCTGAAAATACCAAAAGTTCCTGAAATCTCCCCCTTGGAATCGGTCTGAGGAGCAGCTGTAACCAGCAAATGGCGTGTTTCACCGCCAGACGAAATAATCTGAAGTTCATAACTGCTCTTTTCCAGTCTGGCCCTTTTGGCGCTTTGTTCCTGAATACGGTGAATGTGACCGGGAATGATAAAATCGAGTAAGCATCTGCCAACCAGTGTCCCCTGTGGTACACCAAACATCTGGTCTGCCGCAGGATTAGCAAATATAAATACCTCGTTCAAATCGACGGTTGCAACACCTTCACCTTGATTATCAATTAATAATCTGTATTTTTCTTCACTTTTTTGCAAGGCCTCTTCAACCTTTCTACGATTGGTAATATCCATGTTAAAGCCAGCAATCCCTATGACAGATCCCTCTTTTATAATCGGAGCAAGAACTTCCTGAAATGTTAACTCTTCACCCTCAATTACATAGGTGCACTCATCATTAACAGGCTCTCCTGCGAGTACACGCTCATTATTACTGGTCCATAACGCCAGTTCTTCAGGCAGAATATCTGAATCCGACGGTTTTTTCCCAATAATGGATCCAAAATGGTTGACAAGGAGTTTATTTTCAAGAATACCAATCCCGTCAAGATCGCGGGCCCAAATTTCGAAGGGGGCATTATCAAAAAAAGTCCTCAATAGCGATTCTTTTTCGTTCAGTGAATCCTCTGCTTGTTTCCGTTGTGTTATATCTCTGAAATTAATCACAATGGCTTCGATTCCAGGTTCTGCAAACTGATTACTAAAAGTACTCTCAACCCAAAGCCAGTCGCCATCACTCTTTCGGAAACGATACTCCAGAATGGCTACTATTGAAGGGTCGTGAATAATTTGTCTTAAGGTCATTTGCACCATAGGCAAATCGTCCGGATGGGTTGATTCAACAGGGTTTGGGAAAATTTCGATCTGATCAGAATAACCAAATATTCGTTTTGCAGACGGACTGGCATAAGTAAGTTTCCCCTCCAGGTCAAGAAGGACAATTCCGTCAGGAGCCTTCTCAATAAGGGACCTGAAATGCCTGTCTGATATTTTACGCTGAACTAAGCTCTCGTCAGATCTCCCAATCCTTTTCCAATATCCAAAACTTCCAGAAAATATTCTCTTTAGAAACTGATTAACCATTTTTAAATTCATTCAGTTCATTTTTCGCATCAATTTCTGAAGTTAATATTTTACATTTTCACCAAGTCTGGTAAGTAATTGATTAACTTCACTTTTCAAAGTGATCATTTTGCGTTCCCGGGTAACGGCAAGCTCATAATAAATCTCCATTTCATGCAGTTTTTGCTTTAAGGCATTTTCAACCCTTTTCTTTTCGGTGATATCCCTGAAGAAAGATTGGTAAGTGCCATCAGGCATCATCTTTGATTTCATTTCTACCAGCATTGTTGTGCCATCTTTGCGAATAAGTTCCCGCTCAGCCAGAACAATTTCGCCACTTCGGGCCTCAGAATACTTTAGTGGCGAAATCTGCATGGTATGTTCAGAAAAAAGATTTTTCATGTTCATCTGCAGCAATTCCTCTCTGTTGTATCCCGTATATTCAGTGGCAATTGTATTTACAGTAATGAAATTTCCATTACGATCTCCCTGAAAAAAAGCATCCGATGCGAGCTCAAGCAGCATCCTGTATTTCTCTTCACTAATCCGGATCGCCTCCTCGGCAAGTTTTTGCTCCGTGATATCGAGAATCGTACCCTTTACTGAAAGCGGCGTGTTAAACTCATCTAATTCAATCCGCCCTAAGACATGCATCCATCGTTCAGTCAGATC
>CAIXCY010000155.1 GCA_903918045.1 uncultured Bacteroidia bacterium | reverse complement strand
TTATCAACAGGCAAAGTTCAACTTCCAAATGGACAACATCTAAGTTCAATATCCCGTTGCTGTTTTCCAAAAAGTGATCCTCTAAATTCAAAATTGCCTGATAATTTACGAAAAAAGCAATATACCACACAGAAAAAGCTGATTGGACTCGTCAACTGATTTTAAGTTTATCGATATTACGTTAAAGCCATTTAATCAAAAAATTATTTGTCCATTATTTTTGTAAATTTGTATTAAATATAACGGTTATGAAATACCTTATTGTATTTGCGGCATTAATCCTTTCCCTTAATTGGCAGGAATTACGCGCCCAGGAGCAGCAAATTGTTGTCCCCTATACCCTTGCTGACCGGGACAGGGCTATCCATACCGAAGCCCGATTAGAAACTCTGGAGGTAAAAATTCAATCCTTAGACAAACGTTTTGATGATGTTCACCTGCAGATTAATCGCTTGGAGGATAAATTCGACAGCTATTTTATGTGGGGCTTTGGATTGGTTTTAATGTCTATCTTTAGCTTGATTGGCTTTGTAATTTATGATCGCAGAACAACGATCGCTCCTGTTGAAAGCAAAACCGATAGAATTATAAAAGCGTTAAAAGAAGCCTCTGAAAAAGATCCGATACTGAAGGAGGCATTAAAAAGAACTGCACTCTGGTGAATTTTCTAATATTGTACAAAAAAAGCGGCCTCTGTGGGTCGCTTTTTTTGTACAATATTTAGTCCAATTCGTGAACCACTAATCCCGATCGGAGTTTAGGTTCAAACCAGGTGGTTTTTGGAGGCATTATATTCCCTGAATCGGCAATATCGATGAGTTGCTTCATTGAGACTGGATAAAGGGCGAAGGCCACCTTCATATCGCCTGAGTCAACTCTCCCCTTCAATTCACCTAAACCACGGATTCCTCCGACAAAATCGACGCGCTTATCCGTTCTTAGATCTTTAATTCCTAGAATTTTATCCAGTATAAGATTTGAAAGAATAGTAACATCAAGTACACCAATCGGATCATTGTCGTTATAGCGTCCGGGCTTAGTTACCAACTGATACCACTCCCCTTCGAGATACATGCTGAATGTATGCAACTGATCAGGCTTGAAGATCTCACTACCAATCTTCTGAACTTCAAAATCTTCACCAATCTTATCAACTAATTCCACTGCCGTAAGACCATTCAAATCTTTGACAGTACGGTTGTAATCAATAATCTTCAGTTGATTATCCGGGAAGTGAACTGCAAGGAAGTAATTATACTCCTCATCTCCTGTATGATTTGGGTTCTTGGCTCTTTTTTCATTTCCTACCAACGCCGCTGCAGCAGTCCTGTGATGGCCGTCGGCAACATAAGTGGCAGGGATTAGAGCGAAAAGTCTCACAATCTCTTCAATTGTAGAAGTGTCAGCGACCACCCAAAAATGATGTCCGAAACCATCTTCAGCAACAAAATCGTAGACTGGAGATTGAGTTGCCACGATCTTTTCGACAATTGCATCAAGCTCCTTTACGGCAGGATAGGCAAAGAAGACAGGTTCCATATTGGCATTGGTTATCCGGACATGTTTCATCCGGTCCTCTTCCTTGTCACTGCGGGTCAATTCATGTTTACGGATCACCCCATTAAGGTAATCATCCACAGAAGCACAACCCACAATCCCGTATTGGGTTCTCCCCTCCATTGTTTGGGCATAAATATAAAGCCGTTCAGCAGAATCTCTGACAAGCCAGTTTTTATTCCGCCAAAGATTGAGGTTTTCACTTGCCTTCCGGTAAACAGCTTCATCATGTTCGTCTGTTCCGGCAGGGAAGTCAATTTCGGGTTTGATAATATGCAATAAGGTATAAGGATTTCCCTCAGCTTCGATTCGGGCCTCATCCGAGTTAAGTACATCGTAAGGGCGGGAAGCCACTTTGGATGCCAGCTCAACAGGTGGTCGAAGCCCCTTGAAAGGTTTCAGAATTGCCATAATTAGTTTTGTGCTTCAAATTCTTTCATAGCATCCACCAAAACCTGTACACTCTCTATCGGCATTGCATTATAGATCGATGCCCTGAAACCTCCGACACTGCGATGCCCTTCAATTCCAAGGATATTAAGTTCTTTTGCTTTAGCCTGGAAGGCTTTTTCAAGCTCTTCATAACCCGGAGCCATCACGAAAGTAACATTCATTCGTGAACGATCTTCGGGATCAGGAACCGGACAAATAAACATCTTATTCCGGTCGATCTCGTCATACAATAACTTTGCCTTGGCGATATTTTTGACCTCCATTGCCTTGATTCCCCCATTATCCTTCAACCATAATAACGTTTGAAGGGCAGCAAAGACAGGCAAAACCGGAGGTGTATTGAACATCGATTCTCCCTCGATATGTGTCAGGTAATTAATCATTGTGGGAATTGGGCGACCCGCTTTGCCAAGGGCCTCTTTCCGGACAATAACAAGAGTAACTCCGGCAGGAGCCAGGTTTTTTTGTGCACCTGCATAAATGAGATCGTATTTTGTAATATCGATAGGCCTGCTGAAGATATCTGATGACATATCCGCAACCAATGGAACAGGAGAATCAATATCCTTGTAGATCTGTGTTCCATAGATTGTATTATTTGAGGTAATATGCAAATAATCAATATCGGAAGGGACAACTACATTTTTAGGGATATAATTATAATTCTTATCTTTAGAGGATGCAACCTCTACAACTTCACCGAAAAATTTGGCCTCTTTAAGAGCTTTGGCTGCCCATACTCCCGTATTGTAATAACCCGCTTTCGTTTTAAGCAGGTTAAATGGCACCATATAAAATTGTGAACTTGCTCCGCCCTGAAGAAAGAGCACTTCGTAACCTTCCGGTACTTCAAGCAGCTCTTTTACAAGTGCAATTGCCTGATCCATCACTGCAATAAATTCTTTACTCCGGTGCGAGACTTCCATAACAGAGAGGGAAGTACCTGCAAAGTTTATAATTGCTTCGGCAGTTTTCTGAATCGTAAATTCAGGAAGAATAGATGGGCCTGCGTAAAAATTGTGCTTTTTCATTTGGGGAAAATTAAAAGTGATAAATATTATTAAGTGTATTATTCTTTTAAGTCTTGAGGTAAGAGCAAATCCGGAAATTCATTTACCTTTTGCAAAATTAACACATTTGTCAGAAAAAAGGCAAGAAATATCGGAAATAACATCTTCAAAGTAGAATAATAGAGTGTCTTGAGATTAAATAAAAGGCATGTTTACGACTCTGGCCTTCAAATGTTTATTTCGAACGAGAATATAAATTTCAGTGCCTAAGCCGCTGAAATCTTTTTGAATATATCCCATTCCGATCCCCTTTTCAAGGACAGGAGACTGTGTACCTGAAGTAACAACGCCAATTATTATTCCCTCAGCGTCAACAATCTCATAACCATGTCGCGGAATTCCACGGTCGATCATTTCAAATCCACGTAACTTACGGGTGACTCCATCAAATTTTTGTTTCAGGAGAAGCTCCTTGTCGATCGAGTTTTTATTGTCCGGAAATTTAGTAATCCATCCAAGTCCTGCTTCAATAGATGAGGTTGAATCATCAATGTCGTTTCCATAAAGGCAATACCCCATCTCAAGTCTGAGCGTATCACGGGCTCCCAGGCCGATTGGTTTAATCCCCTCTTCTTTACCTGCTTCAAATATTGCTTCCCAGATTTCCTCAGCAAACTGGTTATAAAAATAGAGTTCAAATCCGCCCGCTCCGGTATATCCTGTGGCCGAAATAATTACATCTGCAATACCCGCAATGGAGCCCACGTTAAAGGTATAATATTTAATAGCAGAGAGGTCTGTTTCGGTTAATTTCTGCAGAATCTGCAACGCCTTTGGTCCCTGCACTGCCAACTGGCTAATTTTATCGGATGCATTTTCCAAAGTTGCGCCCATATCATTTTGAGAAACAAGCCAATCCCAGTCTTTTTGGATATTAGAGGCGTTGACTACAAGGAGATATTTTTCGGATCCAAAATTATACACAAGCAGATCATCGACAATTCCGCCTTTCCCATTTGGAAAGCAGGAATATTGAGCCTGACCAGGAAGTAGAACAGAAGCATCGTTTGAGGTCACCTTTTGGATAAACGGTAAAGCATAAGATCCTTTAACCCAAATCTCACCCATATGTGAAACATCAAAAACTCCGGCATTATTGCGCACAGTCATGTGCTCATCTTTGATACCGGTATATTCCACAGGCATTTCAAAACCGGCAAATTCAACTATTTTTGCATTATATCGTTTATGAATATCATAAAAAGGTGTTCTGATCATCAGGTTAAGATTTAATTATTAATATTGCTGCAAAATTAAAACATTCGAGGTGACTAAAAGAAGAAAAATCGAACTAAGAATTAATTTATAATAGTAATTTTATTCAATCAAGTTTCAAACAGAAGAAATAATAAGAATATGGCATATACCAATTTAGATTACCTTAGAAATATTACAGAAGGTGATTCTGGATCCATTCGGGAAATTATTGAATTATTTATTGAGCAAGTTCCTGAATTTATAGGGAATATGAAAAAGCATCTGGAAGAGAAAGATTATATTGCGTTGGGTAAGGAGGCTCATAAGGCGAAATCGTCTGTAATGATTTTGGGCATGGATGAAACGGGGCATAATTTAAAATCGCTTCAACTCTCCACACTTAATGGTACAAGGGTCGAAACATACGAAAACGAGGTTGTCAGATTTGAGAAAGAATGTCTTTTGGCTATAGCCGAATTGAACCGCGAACTTATTCTGTTGAAAAAGTAACCATTCAACCAAAAATTTGGAACAAATTAGCTATTTAGCTGGCACCATTTTCAAAATATCCTCAGCAAATTCATACGTTGCACTGGCCACCTCTGCCACACTTTGTGAAGTAAGTTTACAAGCGATTACGTGTGAAGCAGCCAGGGGAAAGGGGTGAGCTATCTTTTGGGCTAAGGGGGTGCTCACCGTTCCAAACATTTCGATTGCAGCTTTTACATCCACAACCTGGTCCTGATGGTCCTCATCCTTATAATAATAACCCAGAAACAAGGGACATCTAACCTTGGTGAAAATATCTTTTTTCATTGTAACATCAATCAATTGCTGAAGAAAAACAGGACCTTCAGCCCTGTAACTGCAATACCAGTATTTACATATTTCCCCGGCAGGCTCGTCTGATGATATTCTGAAATCACCACCAAAATTCAATCTTGCAATCTGCAAACCCCAGGGTTTGGACAGTAGTAAAGAGGCTTTTTGCTTTATTCTGACATTTGGGGAATAGAGGATCAGTGCTGAAACCAATTCGGGAAAATCTGCAGCCAGTTTAAGTCCGAGCGTTCCTCCGGTTGAAGTTCCCATTATGATCACTTTTTTACCCAGGTGGGTTGCAATTATCAAGGCTGTTTTTGCCGATTCGTAGAGTCTGTCAGGAGTCATGTCGATCAATGGATTTTCTGTAATCAGTCCATGGGAAGCGAGTCTGGCCAGATAGGCATTGCATTTATACCGTTTTGGAAACGCTTCGTTAACCGGAAAACCTTCGTACCGGCTGGCAGAGAAGCCGTGCAAATAGAGCAGAACATATTCGGTTGGGGTACGAAGGGAGTCATTGGCCCAGATTATTTTAGCCTCGTTTCCAGGCTTTACTTTTTCGAGTGACTCTAAATGAGCCACAAATTCGCCCACTGGATTCTGAACAACGGGAAGTTTTGAATTCAATACCGGTTCTGCCATTTGAGGACCAAGAAGATAGGTTACAATAACCAATATAATAATCCCAGCTGTAATTTTCAATGATTTCATCTAAAGTTATTAAATTTATTAATCAATCCGGATAACTGCTTTTCTTTTTCGTCCATCCATTAAAATCTCGAGGTTTTGTATAAACCTCACATGTCTTACATATTTTCCTTCCCAGATAACTTCCTGCTGCGCGAGTAAATCAAGCTTTACAAAATCGGAACCATTTATATCGGGAACTGAAAAATATCCTACGTTCATAGAAGTGACATTATGAAAGAAATGGGAGCCAAGGGATGCCTCAAGCGGATAATTTGGCAATCCAATCTCAACGATTACCCGGGCATTATTGATCTGAGCCCAGTTAACAGGAATGCCTGTATTTTCGTCCCGTGTTCCCCATCGACCGGGACCGATCAGAACAAACTGCCGGTCGATGCCATTAAACGTTTTATTTACAGCTGCTACCTCAGCGGCAATATCGTTGGTTTTGGTCCGGTCAAAATGTTTTATATCGATATAGACAACATCTGAAATCCCGGTTATTCTACCATTGCCCATCCCCCTTGAAGACATTAACAGCAATTTTGAATTGTCGTGGTTTCCCAGTTCGATTTCAATTTCAGCTTCTCTACGGATCAACGGTTTAAGCTGGAGCAGATAAAATGTGGGCCATCCATTTTCGCCCTTGTTCAGATCGAGCGCATATTCCATTTCAACGGGGGCTCCCATCGCCTGTTTAAAAAGTCTGAGCAGTAACATTAACGTATCGGCAAGGGGAATATGTTGATATTGAAGGATATTTGCAAAATTGATTACCCTTGTGCCTGAAGATCCAATACCAGGGGTAATATAATCATTTTCACGGCTATAGGTCGAAGCACAGTGTTCAAGGATACCATCTTTTTCAGCTTCAATAATTTTATACTTCCGCATTGCCGCCATCTCCCCTTCCATTGTAAGGTCGAATTGATTATATTCCATATCAAGTGCATAAAAATCCCGTTGCGAATCTCTTATTTGGTCCATAACCGAACTGTTATTCAATGCCGGATATTTGGGACAAAACCGGAAGGCCTTTTCTCCGCCAACTACTGCTTGTCCCAAACCTATGGCAATTACCCCAAAACCATCTTCCGGTTCCATATAGGCAAATGGATAATAATTGTACGATTGTGCAACGCCACTGATATCGGTATAAAATTTCTGATTATGATTCCGGCCCACTACAGGTTGAATTACCACTGCCATTTTTTCCTCTTCAATCTTATAATTAACAGCATTAAAGTAGGCGCGTGCCTCATCACTAAACACAGAAGCATAGACTAATTTCACCGCAGTCCGCAGTTGTTCAAATCGGACATTCACGTCAGGGTGGTTATTGGGAATCAAGTAGGTAGAATAGACACCTGAAAATGGCTGGAGTAATGAATCTTCGAAAAGACCTGAAGAGCGTACCGCCAAAGGGTGATTGATTTGCTGAACATACTGGAATAAACGTTCATTGAGACCACTACTTAGATTTGCATTCAGAAACTGTTCATTTACCAAATTAAAATCGGTTTGATGGTACGCTACATCGAAGAGGTTATTCGCCTCCATGAAATTATCAAACTCAATAGCCCCAATGATTGCCGTAGCAGGCATCCGAATATTGATACCTGGCAGCAGTGCTTTCATATCAATATTTTCGACCAGATTTGACATAAAAGCCAGCCCCCTCCCCTTTCCTCCCAGAGATCCAAGTCCCATCCTGACGATGTAACGGTTTCCATTTAAAAGTGTTGGATCAAAATTGATAATACGCCCACGATTTCTTTTTTCATGCACATCGGCAAAGACACTCAGGCAGATATCTCTTAATTTTGAAGGGTCATCAAAGTCATCTGTTTTATAAGGGATTAGTCTTTCTGCAATATTTATTTCGCCACGAGCGACAAGCCATGTTGAAAAATCATTTGACTTTCCATGATAGAACAATGACTCGATTGGAACCTCGGCTAAGAGCTTCTCAAATTCATGAAGGTTTCGGGCAACACCTATTGGCTGTCCGGAGGAATCACGAAAGACAAAATCGCCGAATCCAAGATTGCTGTTAATGAACTCATTAATGTCGTGAGAAAGGGTATCTGAATTCTTGTTGATAAATCCGGCCTGAATCTCGTGTGCCCTGGCTGAATTTGCAATGTCGTGAGACTGCAGCAGCAAAGGGATCGGATAACGGAGGGTCTGTTTTACAAATTTGAGAAGTTCGATACCTGCATCCTCATCATTGATCCCGTTACGGGCAAATTTAACATCCGATATCACACACAGCAGATTTTCCCTGTACTCATAAATCAATTCTACTGCATCCTCATACGTGCTAACCAACAACACCTTCGGACGCGCCCGATATTTGAATATCTTATGAAGCTCATCCGTTGACTCGTCAGAAACAAGGGCTTGTGTCTGGGTCATCACACTTGAAAAAAGTAGGGGCAGATATCGGGAGTAATATTTAATTGAATCTTCGACCAGCAGAATTATCCGTACACCGCCAAGACGGGTATCACGGGCCACATTCTTCTTGTCCTCGATATATTTAATCATTGCGAGAAAGACATTGGAATTGCCATTCCAGACAAAGACACGGTCAATAGCTGGTATAAGGTCGGCTGCCAATTTAAAAAACCGGACATCGCTGTTATTATTCACGAGCAATAAAACCGGAATGCGTGGTTTTGAGTTGTTGATTTCAGCTACTATCTTAAGGGGCAACTCTTTATCAACACCAGCCATTATTATTGCGAGATCAAAATGTCGTGTATTAAGAACTCTGATTACATCTTCCTCTGCATTAACACTTGTAAAACGGGGGGCTGCATATAAATTTAACTGCAGATATTCCCCGAAAATCTTGTCCGAAAACTGACCTTCCCGCTCAATGGCATAGGAATCATAGAGCGTTGCAAAAAGCAAAACCTCTTTTACTTTATTTGGCATCAGCTCCTGAAAGATATCCCTGTCAGTCTTCCTTCGTTTGTAAATAGCTGATATTGAAATATTTTCTAATTTATCCATAAGGTAATTGAATCAGAACTTCACCTTTTAAAGATAATTAAAAAAAGCTATTAACGCAGAAAAGGGGCCGAAGCCCCTTTTCTCTCTATATTTCAAAATATCTAATCCACAACCCAGGTATTGCCGCTTCCAAGCAGGTCGTCAATACATTTTATTTTGGATTTACTTTTTACTGAAGCAATCTGTTCTTCCATCAGCTGATCATAAACCGGTGCTTCCACTGCGCGGATTACCCCCATTGCAACCGGGAAATCGGGCAATTTCATCCCAATCAGTTGTTGATGGATGTATCCATTGGGCTCGGTGACATCATGAACCAGAATATCATCCAGCGTAATGCCATCTACGCCAATCGTGGCAACTTTCAATCCTGATTTGCTTAAAATCAATCCTTTATCTTTCTGATTTCCAAAAATCATAGGTTCGCCATGTCTGAGAAAAATCTGGCGTTCTTCCCTCATTTTTGGATCCGAAATTTCGGCATGAATTCCATCATTGAAAATGACACAATTCTGCAGAACCTCGACAACCGAAGTTCCCTGATGTTTTGCAGCCTCTTCAAAAACCTCCTGAGAATGTTTAATATTGTTATCCACCGCCCTGGCAAAGAAGGAGCCGCCAGCTCCCAATATCAGTTGTCCCGGAATAAATGGGCTTTCAATTGTCCCCTGAGGGGATGTTTTTGTTACTGCACCACGATCGGAAGTGGGTGAATATTGTCCCTTGGTGAGTCCGTAGATTTTATTGTTGAACAGGATTATATTGAGATTAATATTTCTCCTGATACAATGGATAAAATGATTTCCCCCGATAGCTAAAGCATCACCATCACCGGTTATCTCCCAAACACACAGTTTAGGATTTGCACATTTTACGCCCGATGCGACAGCGGCGGCACGTCCGTGAATGGTATGGAAACCGAAAGTACTCATGTAATAGGGGAATCTCGAAGAACATCCGATTCCGGAAATAACGGCAAAGTCTTCCTGACGGATTCCAAGGTTAGCCATAGCCTTTTGAATCGAATTCAGCACGGCATGATCACCGCACCCCGGGCACCAGCGAACTTCATTTTCGCTTTTAAAATCTTTTAACGTATATTCTAATATTTCAGTCATTACTTTTCCTCCAGAAGTTTTTCAAAATTTTGAACTAATTCCTGCACTGTAAATGGCAGTCCTTGTACTTTGTTATACTGATAATAATGGAAACCGGGAACTTTATCTCTCAGATATCCGGCAAACTGACCCAGATTGAGTTCACAGACCACAATTTTCTTAAAGTTGGAAAAAACGGCTGCGGTATTTCCAGGTAGAGGTTTAATATAGTTAAAATGGGCCAATCCCACTTTGGCACCCTTACATTGCATTTCGCGGACAGAACCATCCATATATCCGAATGTTCCTCCCCAGCCAACGACCAATAAGTCGCCCTGCTGATCGCCAACAACCTCAATGTCAGGAATCATTTCGACAACGCGGGCCACTTTTGCTTCGCGAATATCGGTCATGCGCTGATGGTTCATTGGATCGTGACTTACATTACCGGCGGCATCTTTCTCCAGACCACCAATGCGGTGCTGGAAACCATCCATTCCAGGGAAGGCCCATTCGCGGGCTAAAGTTTGTTCGTCGCGCGAATAAGGTTTAAAAGTTGCCGGATCGGTTGCTATACGTGGTGTGATTGAAGGTAGTTCGCTGAATTTGGGGATTCTCCAGGGTTCTGAACCGTTTCCCAGAAATCCATCTGTCAATAAAACGACGGGAACCATCCGTTCGAGGGCAATTTTTGCAGCTGTAAAAGCATAATGGAAGCAATCTGAAGGGGTTGAAGCAGCAATCACCACCAAGGGGCTTTCACCATTTCTGCCATACAGCGTTTGTAGCAAATCGGATTGTTCAGTTTTGGTAGGAAGTCCGGTGGAAGGGCCTCCACGTTGAACATTTACAACAACAAGTGGTAATTCAGCCATTACACTAAGTCCCAAAGCTTCAGATTTTAGTGCGAAGCCAGGCCCGGAAGTGGTTGTAACAGCCAATTTTCCAGCGAATGAGGCACCGATAGCTGTACAAATTCCGGCGATTTCGTCCTCTGCCTGAAAACTTTTCACACCCAGATCCTTTCGGTCAGCGAGCGCCTGAAGAATTTCTGTAGCAGGGGTAATTGGGTATGAGCCGATAAACAGGTCGAGACCAGCTTTATGGGAAGCAGCCAAAAGACCCCAGGCTGTGGCGAGGTTACCGTTGATATTCCGATAAGTCCCTTTTTCGATTTCTGCCGGATGAACGATGTAGCGTGGGGTGAGGTGTTCCAATGTCAACCCATAATTCCATCCGGCATGTAAAACCCTTAGGTTTGTTTCAACAACGACCGGACTCTTGGCGAATTTACGCTGGATAAATTTCTCAATATAATCGAGTGGCTTACTGAATACCCAGCAAATCAACCCCAGGGCGAACATATTTTTGCTTCGAAGAATACTCTTATTGTCAATATCGAGATCTTTGAGTGCTTCCCGTGTCATGCTTGTAATTGGAACCGCAACTTTTATAAAATCCTCCAGATTACATTCAGTAAACGGGTCGGTGGTTTTCAATTTTGCCTTATCAAAATTCTTTTGGGTAAAACTGTCTACATCATAGAAGATCGTTCCGCCAGGCCGCATAAAACTTGCATTAGCTTTAACAGCAGCCGGATTCATCGCTACGAGCACATGGGCGAAATCGCCAGGTGTAGTGATTTTTCCGTTCCCAAATTGAACCTGAAAACCGGAAATACCTCCAATTGTCCCCTGCGGTGCCCGGATCTCTGAGGGATAATCAGGGAAAGTGGAGATGTCATTCCCAAACAATGCCGAAGTATCTGAAAAAAGTGCTCCGGTCAGCTGCATTCCGTCTCCGGAGTCTCCCGAAAACCGGATTGCTACCTCTTCCAGTTCAATGATTTTTGTACCAATCATAAAATTAAATAATAATTTATACTTGTTTTGATCTTACAATATTGAGCGCATATTAGTAATTTTGGAGTCACTAATTTTGGTGTGCAAATTTAAACAATTTTAATCGAATGGCTATAATAAAATCACTACGAGGAAAAACACCAGTTTTTGGTCTGGATTGTTGGCTTGCTGAAAATGCAGTAATTATTGGCGATACTACATTAGGAGATAATTGCAGCATCTGGTATGGGGCTGTTCTTCGCGGAGATGTTCATTCTATAAAAGTGGGGAATAATGTGAACATACAGGATAATGCCGTTATCCATGCCACCTACCTGAAATCACCCACAAACATCGGAAATAATGTTACAATTGCCCATGGGGCTGTAGTACACGGCTGCACGATTCATGATAATGTATTGATAGGTATAAATTCGGTTATCCTGGATGATGTAATAATTCACAGTGATTCAATCATTGCTGCAGGAGCTGTAGTCACCAAAGGGACCATTGTCGAATCGGGAGCCGTTTATGCAGGTTCACCAGCAAGAAAGATTAAAGATATCAGCCCCGATTTACTTGAGGGTGAGATTAATCGCATTGCTAAAAGTTACCACATGTATTCAGGGTGGTATAAAGATGAAAAATAAGATTTCAAAATCTCTTAAATTTAAATAATTTTGCCTGCCTCCAAGTAAAGAGTGCAAAATGTTGGTATTATGTAAAATTTACATTCGGGAGTTTGATGATTAAATTCAAAGAAAAGAATTGTCCAACGTTGAAATATCACAAATACTGGATGAATATCTCCCTTTGGATATTCCAGTTGACCGATAATAATAAAATTAGATCGATATGAAACCTACCTTAGTTATTCTTGCAGCCGGAATGGGCAGTCGTTACGGTGGTCTTAAACAACTTGATGAAGTTGGGCCAAATGGTGAAGCAATCATAGATTATTCTCTTTATGATGCCATTAGGGCCGGATTTGGAAAAGTTGTTTTCGTCATAAGAACCGATTTTGCAACAGAATTTAAAGCCCGATTTGAGCCAAAACTGAAAGGCCGCATAGCGGTTGAATATGTTTACCAATCGCTGGATAAAATTCCCTCCGGATCATTGGTGAATCCCCAACGGGAAAAACCATGGGGAACATCACATGCCACAATGATGGCGGAGGAGGTTGTAAATGAACCGATGGCTGTCATTAACGCCGATGATTTCTACGGAAGTAATGCCTACCAGGTAATGGCTGAATTTCTGCTCACCTCGGCTGATCAGAAGGAGTATGCCATGGTGGGATACAATGTTGCAAATACACTTTCGGAATTTGGCACAGTCTCCCGGGGAGTCTGCAATACAGATGCAGCAGGCTTTCTCACAACTGTTGTCGAAAGGACTAAAATCAAAAGAGAGGAGGATGGGATCTACTATTATGAGGAGGATAACCGCACAAGGCTTGAGGAGAATACTCCGGTGTCGATGAATTTCTGGGGACTTAAGCCCAATGTATTTAATTATCTGAATGAAGGTTTTAAGGATTTTCTTGAACAGCATGGAAATGAATTAAAATCTGAATACTTTATCCCGCTGTTAATTAATGACAATATTGTAAAGGGGACTATCCGGACAAAAGTTATCCAATGTGATTCACCGTGGTTTGGCGTGACATACAAGGAGGATAAACCTTTTGTTCAGCAACGGATTAAAGAGCTTATTGAGTCAGGCTCTTACCCGGAAAATCTGTGGAATTGAATTATATGGTACTAAATTTAACCTTACAACACTAAATTAACAGCAAATATGGAGAGCTCCCCTTTGTCAGGATTGATATCAAAATTCGATATAAACTTAAATATTGAAGAGATATACCCATTTGGGAATGGTCATATCAACGATACCTATTTGGTGAAGACCACACCTGCAGAGGCAACGGATTATATGCTTCAGCGCAAAAATCATAAGATATTCAAGAATGTGCCCGGGATGATGAATAATATCGTTACCACTACCAACCACATTCGTAAACAGCTTGTTGCCTCGGGTGCAACGGAGGTGGAGCGAAAAGTGATGACTTATATTGCTTCCCGTGATGGGCAAATGTTTGTAAAAGATGACGCTGGAAATTTCTGGACATTGTTTGTCTTTATTGCTGACTGCCTGGTTGTTGAAAACATCCAAAAACCTGAACAGGCGTTCAGGGCTGCTCAGGCTTTTGGTCATTTCCAAAAACAGTTGGCCGATCTGCCCGGAGATTCGCTGATTGAAACGATTCCAAATTTTCACAATGGCCTATCCCGGTTGAACGATTTTAATACAGCCATTTCAACTGATGCTGCAGGAAGGGTCAGTGACAATCAATTAATTATCAAAAAGATCCTTGACCGGTCTGTGGAGATGACAGGGTTGCAACGTGGACTCGATAACAAAACCCTTCCGTTGAGAATCACCCATAATGATACGAAGATCAATAATATTCTGTTTGATAAGGACAATAATACGTTATGCATTATTGATCTGGATACTGTTATGCCTGGATCGGCACTTTATGATTTTGGGGATGCGATCAGAACATTAGGGAATAGGGCACCCGAAGATGAACCTGATATTACAAAGATAGCATTTAACGAAGAAATTTATAAAGCCTTTGCCCAGGGGTATTTATCTGAAGCTCGTACATTTCTCTCACCTAATGAGATTGATCTGCTGCCCTTTTCATGCCGGTATATGGCCTGGGAGCAAGCCATGAGGTTCTTTACGGATTATCTTAATGGGGATACTTATTATAAAACAGATTATCCTGGTCACAATCTGGTAAGAACAAAGGCACAGGTACGTTATTTGGAAGTTCTGGAAGAGCAGCAGGATGTAATGGAAACGATTGTAAAAAACAGTTAATCTGTTTATTTGTGCAAGGTAAATTCAAAGTTAGCCCCTTTACCTACCTCTGAGGTTAAATGAATGGTACCACCCATCCCTTCGACCAGCCATTTAACGGTCGCAAGGCCAATACCGGTTCCTTTAAGTCCTGATTTATCGGCATTTGAAGTTGTTTCAAAAATCTGGAATATTCTCTCCTGATCTTCGTATTTTATTCCCTGCCCGTTATCGATAATATTAAACTTAAAATAATCACCCCGTTCTTCAAAAGTCACAGAAATGTGTTTAATATCCTTGTCGTTATATTTAACTGCATTGACAAGTAGGTTAAGAAATATTTGTTCAACAGCCACTTTGTTGGTGAAAATTGAAAAATCATCATCGGGAGAAATAACCAGGTGAATCTCTTTATTGGAATCTATCAGGTGAATAATATTATCAATAATACTATGTATTGACACCTCTTCCTTTTCATCAGAAAGCACTTTTGTGTTCTGGCTGTAATTTAATATTCCATCGATAAAGTGTGACAGGGAAAAAGCTGACGTATTAATCATATGTACCAACTCTAGTCCTTCCTTATCCAGACGATCGGCATATTGGAGTTCGAATAACTCCGTTACCATAACAATAGTCGCTAATGGAGATTTCAGGTCATGAGCCGCAGTTCCGGCAAACTTCTCCAGGACAATATTTTGAGCTTCAACCTGCCGGGCTTTGATCTCCAATTGGGCGGTTTTTTTACGAAGTTCAAAAAGGCTTATGATTTGGTTTGATAAAGCTTTCAGTGCTTTAAGCTGAAATTCATCAAGTGAGTTCGGTTCGTTATCGATGACACAAAGGGTGCCCAAAGGAAACCCCTCTTTATTTACAAGTGGGATTCCAGCATAAAATACGACATGAGGATTATTGGTTACCAATGGATTATCATGAAAACGAAGATCTTTTCTTGAATCAGGAACAATAAGAATATTGTTTTTGTCGTTTATAGCATGAGCACAAAATGCAAGTCCTCTGGGTGTTTCAGTGGCTTCAATTCCGTGATGTGATTTAAACCATTGTCGCTCATTATCAATCAGACTAATTAAGGAAATTGGAGTTTTACAGATCCGGGAGGCCAAAAAAGTAATATCATCATATTCCTGCTCAGGAATGGTATCCAGGATTGAATAATCTTTTAACGCTGCAATTCGCATCAATTCGTTTTGTGGAATATCGGGAAATATCATCTGCAAGTAAATTTAAAGTGAGAAATCTTTTATACTGATTACCTGAGAAAAGGAATTAATTTCGTTTTTCAAATATACCCGAATAAACAGATAATAGTCAATATTCCATCATTATTTTTAATATTATTTGCATTTTAATAGCGTTGTTCCTTTGGAAAACAGGATAATAATGTCATTAAAAAAAGTTTACCGGAAGGTAATCCGGTAAACTTTCAATTTAATGCATTTGCCTAACCTCATTGAATTGTCCAATTTTTGATTCTTCGACAACTTATTTCCAAAATATTTTTTCACATGACAATTATTTTTCATAAAAATCAAATTATTTGGAGATTAGCCAATTAATGATCTATAAATTTTGGGAAAATAGGTCTAAACACTTAGCAATAAAGACTCAAAGAATTAAATTATTTCACCAAATATTTACAAAAAAAGTCAGGACTTTCAAAAAATTGAAAATTCAGGGTAATACTTTGGAAATTTCTGATTACCTCACAAGATTTTTTGTATCTGTTTTTGCCTTGTAGATCTGAGTTAATCCTAAATGGTTAATGATTTTCAGGAATTGGGTTTCCCTGCGAAGGCACTCAAAATCGGGATCATTATTAATTTTTGGCAGCTGAGGCAAATGGTTTTCGAACGCAAGATTAAGCCATTTCAAGGCTTCCCTCTTTTTTCCAAGCATCGCATTCCACCGGGCCAAAAGCATTAAATCAGGCATTGTTTTATTAGATTCCCTTTGAATCTGTAACTTCAGTAATCCGTTGAGACCATCCTGATTATAAGCCTCTTTTAACTGCATTGAATAATTCTCCGGGGAGGAGATTAAGACATTGTTTTCCAAAAGAATATTAAAAGCTTTTAACTTCTCGTTTTTCCAAAAACAGATATCAAAAACCAGCCTGTTTGTTGTAAGCGGATCGCTATTAAGACGTTCAACTTTTTTGCAATTTTCCAAAGCCAGATCAAATTTTCCTTCGTGATAGAAATAGAGAGCGCTCAAGTAATAGGAGACCGGAGAGACCGGATCAAGTTTAAGGGCCTTATTGATATGATCGCGAGCTCCGTTGTTATTGCCAATCATATCAAGATATTCGGAATAGAGCTGGTGAACTTTAGCATTGTTAGGGTTAAATTTAAGTGCCAGGTCAAATTCCTTTTGCGCACCTTTCCAATCCCAATCATTCCAGCATAAAATGCCTCCAAGGGTTGCATGAGCCTCCGTAAGATTATTGTCAAGTTCAAGTGCCCTGCGGATGCAACTATTTGCATTGCGGTACCCTTCCTGATAATTTGCCCAACCCCACCATGTCTGGAAATAATAGGCATCGGCCAGTCCTAAATAAGCAAGTGCATAGTTGGGATCTGCAGCTATAGCCATTTCGTAATTAGGGATGGATTTTTTCAAACTCTCCCTAGACATATTAATCCAATTAAAGCGCCCTTTTAAATACAGATTGTAAGCTTCCGGATTTCTTGTCGGAATCTTTTCTATTCTTTCAATTTCGTCCGAAGAGAGTATTGCCTCCAGCTTATCTGCAACCTGTTTGGCAATACTGCTCTGGATCACAAAGATGTCAGCTATTTCCTTGTCGTACTTCTCAGACCAGATATGACGGTCCTGTCGTGCATCAATCAACTGGACAATTACCCGAACCATATTTTCATGCTGTTGTACACTCCCCTCGAGGATAAAATTGACTCCCAGTTTTCGTGAGATCTCGGGCGCGGAATTGGTTCCCGGAGGAAAATTATCACCCGTTGTCCTGGAGATCACCTTTAGTTCCTTGATATTGAAAAGTTGATTCAGGATATCCTCCATTACTCCATCGGCAAAATATTGATTGCCGCCGTTATCACTTAAATTTTTAAAGGGTAGCACAACGATCGATTTATCGTTGTGCTTTAACCGGGGAACATCCGACATGGTTGCCTTTCGGACAAATAAAAAATACCAGATAAAGGTGAGAAAAAGAAATGTAAGGATAACGGCAGAAACAACAGTAAGATTTATCGCATTAACAGGTGATGAAATTTCAGGACTGGAAGCCATGGGTGGATTCTGACGATTATCGGTTTCAGACAAATTGTTATTTACCCCCGTTGCCTCACCCAAACCGATCCACTCTCTTTTCCTGACCTCACCCGGAGGAAACCCATAATATTGATGAAAACAATAATTGAAATAAGTCGGGCTATTAAATCCTACCTTATACGAAATTTCAGAGGCAGTATCCATATCCATCTGTAGTCTTTCCATTGCTTTTTGAAGCCTTAACTCCCGGATAAACTGAGTACTGGACTTTTTTAAAATACTTTTCAGCCTGCGGTTTAAGGAAGATCGGCTCATTCCTGCGGTAAGCGCTAATTCACGAACCCCAAAACTCTCCTTCTCAAGATTAGCATAAACAATATCAGTAAGCTTTCTGATAATCAATTGATCCATAAAAGATACTTCATTCATGGTCAAAAATTTAAGTATTTAAATATACAATTTTTTATAATCTTAAGCAAATGATAAACTGAAGGAGTTTAATTGCATTATTTTCCGACACCGACTTAATAAAAGTTTAAGTCCTCGCGCTATTTGAATCACCAGACAGAAAAACGATGAAAAATATCCTTGGTTACTAACTTAATTTTCACAAGCTTTACATTTTGAATTACAATTTGAAAAGACTCAGGATCATGACAAAAATTTTTGCATTTGGAATTATTCTACTTTCCCTTCTGAATAGTAATAATGGATTTACTCAGGATACTTTACCTGTTCGTGGTTTTTGTATCGGGGCACCCAGACCTGCAGAGGTTGATGAATTTGTGAAATTCATTATCCAGGAGTTGGCACCCAGAAAAGTTAATGTTTTAATTCTTCGAATTGATTTCAATTATCAGTTTGAGAGTCATCCTGAGTTGCGGGATTCGTCAGCCCTCACGAAGGAGGCGATAAAAAAAATGGTGCAGGCATGCCGACAAAACCAGATCCGTTTTATTCCTCAAATTAATCTGCTCGGACATCAGTCCTGGGCTTCAAAGACCACCAACTTATTGCGTGTATATCCGCAATTCGATGAAACGCCGAACGTAAAAATGCCCGAAAAATATAAATGGCCTAATGGCGACGGGTTATATTGCAAGAGTTATTGTCCCCTTCATCCTGATATACACCCAATTGTATTTGCCCTTGTAGATGAGATCTGTGATGTTTTTGAATCAGATGCCTTCCACGCGGGTATGGATGAGGTTTTCTATCTTGGGGAGGATCAGTGTCCAAGATGCTCGGGCAAGGATAAAGCAGAATTATTTGCAGGGGAAGTCAATCTTATCCGGAATCATTTGGATTTAAAAAACAGGCAACTCTGGATTTGGGGTGACCGCCTCATTGACGGCAAGACGACCGGTATCGGGATGTGGGAGGCAAGCATGAATAATACTTACCGAGCTATTGACTTAATTTACAAAGACATAACAATCTGCGACTGGCATTATGAACGGCCGGATCAAACTCCTGCCTATTTTGCGATGAAAGGGTTAAGCGTAATCACGTGTCCATGGCGCAGAGCGGAAAATGCAGTTAAACAAACTGATGATATGTTCCGTTTCAGGGCTGGTGCAACTCCTGTAATGAAAGAGCGGTATAAAGGGATGATGCAAACAATATGGTCAGGGGCAGGATCATTTATGGACGAGTTTTATGGCAGGAAAAGTGATTCCAAAGCCGGGCAGAACACGCAGTCTAATTGTTTTCGGGCCCTTTTCGATGAAATTCAAAAAGCGGATAAAAAATTGTAAAGACTTAGTTATTCCAAAAAATGAACAACGACCAAAGCCGAATTTTGTCACTGGATGTCTTCCGGGCCATAACAATGGTGCTTATGATATTTGTAAATGACTTTTGGTCGTTGACCGGAGTGCCTATCTGGCTTGAACATGCAAAAGCCGACCAGGACTTTCTGGGGTTTTCGGATATTATATTTCCTTGTTTTCTCTTTATTTTAGGAATGGCAATACCCTATGCAGTGCGAAATCGGTTGGCTCGGGGGGATAGCCGGAGTAAAATCCTAATTCACATTGTACTTCGTTCTGTTTCGCTTCTGGTAATGGGATTTTTTACTGTAAATATTGGTCATCTTAACGACAAAGCTTCAGGAATAAGTCGCGAATGGTTTGAGATCTTAATGGTAATCGGGTTTTTCCTCAGGTGGAATTTATATCCCAAGGCGACAGACTGGAAAAAATACCTCTATACGGGTTTGCAAATAAGCGGAGTCTTAATGCTTATTTTACTGTTTCTGATTTTTAGGGGAGGAAAAGATGGCGCAGAATTTATGAAACCTTCGTGGTGGGGAATTCTGGGATTGATTGGGTGGACCTATCTTATAAGTGCGTTACTTTACCTGTATACCGGCAAATCGCCACTTATACTAATTTCATTATGGATTCTGTTTACTATAATAAATATTGCGTCACAGGCCGGAGTGATACACACGCCGATTCCGGGAGGTGGTGCTTTTCAGGGATTTGCCTTTGCCGGTATTGCAGCTACACTGCTTTTAGATCTGGCTACGACTTCAGAAAGACGGTCGAAACTTCCCCTATTCTATCTTGGAGCCGGAACCCTGTTAATTTTAGCCGGATTAGGATTGCGGAATTTTTTCATTATTTCGAAAATACATGCTACACCACCGTGGGTATTTTTATGCAATGGAATCGCCTTTGGATTTCTTGCCCTTGTTTATTACATCGTTGACCTGAAGGGAAAAGCAAAATGGTTTTATTTAATAAAACCTGCAGGAACAAGCACATTGACCTGTTATCTGATTCCTTACGTTTATTACAGTATTGGTACATTTATGTTTACTCTGCCTGCATTTCTAAGTTCAGGAGCAGTGGGATTGCTAAAATCATTTATTTATGCAATGATTATCATTGGATTAACAGCTCTCCTGGGAAAACTCAGAATCAAACTAAAGATTTAATTTCGATCCTTTAAAATTCCATAAGCGAGGCGATCGGTTGATGAAGTCAAAGCGTATCATGATGCCATAAGTTTTTTATCCCCTTTAAACCATCGCTTTGCTGCTTCAAAGATGATAAGTAAGACACAAATCAGGATTACCGAAGTAAGCAGCGTATTAATTGTTCCCTGAACCCTTGTATTTTGCATATTCATCTGAGGAATATAGATATTAAATAAATTCATCATTCCACCTGTGATTGTTGTAACACCCACAAAGATCATCGGAATGAGGGTGATCCAGATATAACGGCGTTTCCCGTTATTAATAAGGAATGAAGTTCCGATAGCTAACGCCAGCGTGGCCAGAAGTTGGTTTGCTACTCCAAACATTGGCCAGATCGTCGCTACTGTGCCTGTGTAGATAAAATATCCCCATGCAAAAACCACCATCAAACTGGTAATCAGATTTCCTGGCAGCCAGCTGGTTTTTCCGAAGGGAGTATAAATCTTTCCCATAGCCTCCTGCAAAATAAACCGTGCGATGCGTGTTCCGGCATCAATGGTTGTCAATATAAACAAGGCCTCAAACATAATCGCAAAGTGATACCAGTAGGACATCAGACCTGAAAGTCCGGGAATAGAAGAGAAAACCTGAGCCATTCCGACTGCAAGGGAAACAGCTCCTCCGGGTCTTCCGGCGATGACTTCTCCAACCTGTGAAGACAACTCAATTAAATTGGTTTGGGTAAACCCCAGTGCTTTAAGTTGGGGAAGAAATTGTACAAATTTTTCGGGTGAAACATTGATCTGGAAATAATCAAGCGGGAAAAGACTTGTAGCTGCGATTAAAGCGAGAATGCTGACCATTGCTTCAGACAGCATCGAACCTACTGCAATTGCCTTAATATGAGATTCTTTCATGATCATCTTTGGAGTGGTTCCTGAGCTTACAAGAGCATGGAAGCCTGAGATTGCTCCGCAGGCAATGGTAATAAAAAGGTATGGAAAGAGTGTTCCCGGAATAACCGGTCCCCCACCGTGTATAAAAGGGGTAAATGAAGGCATTTTAATTTCGGGGCCAACAATAATAACACCGAATGCCAGCATGAGAATCACAGTAAGTTTCATGATTGAGCTTAGGTAATCACGTGGTGACAGCAAAAGCCAGACCGGGAGAACTGACGCTAAAAAACCATAGCCTGCCAGCAATATGGTAAGTGTCTTTCGGTCAAAGGTAAACCAGGATTCAAACGGTGAACCGGGGATATATTTCCCATAGATAACAGCCAATGAAAGCAATATCACCCCAATTACAGTGGCTTCAACGGTTCTTCCCTTGCGAAACTTAAACATCCATAACCCCATAAAAATAGCGATAGGAATTGTGGCAGCTATTGTAAATGTTCCCCACGAACTCTCAGCCAATGCATTTATCACGACTACCCCCAGCCCCGCAAGGGCGATAATCAGAATAATTAAAACTGCCACAGAGGTTATCGTCCCACTAAAGGTGCTGATCTCAGCTTTTGCAATCTGAGCCAGTGACTTCCCATCATAACGCATTGAGGCGGTCAGAATAACTAAATCGTGAACACCACCAGCCATTACTGCCCCCACCAGCATCCAGATAAATCCGGGCATAAAGCCAAACTGAGCAGCCAAAACCGGTCCGACCAAGGGGCCGGCTCCGGCTATAGCGGCAAAGTGATGACCAAAAACCACCCACTTAGGCATAGGATAATAATTATTTTTGTCAAATAACCGGATCGAAGGTGCCACTTCGTTGTCATTCAACATCAAAACTTTAGCAGTTATAAAACTGTAGTAGAAACGGTAGGCTAATGCCAGAATGGCAAAGGCACCAATAACAAAGGGCATTGCATTCATAACTCAACATAATTTAAATCTTTATGATAGGTCTCTTCGGTATAATAAAGAGCTAGTAAAGTAATAAATAATACAACAGATGTTGTATAGATTCCGCTCTTAATTATATTCAAACCCAGGCCTCTTTGAAACAGGTTCAAAAACATCATGTTAATCAGCGGTAAGGCACCTCTCACCATATTGGGAATAGTGGTAGTCGCAGTTGCGCGCAGGTTGGTCCCGAACTGCTCGGCGCCCATCGTTATAAATATGATCCAAAATCCGGAGCTGAAACCCAATAACGCACAGACCACCGACATGGAGGCATTACTGTTATTAAAGCCGCTAAAGAAGAGAAATATACACACCGAGCATAAGAAATAATAGAGCAAGAGCCCTTTTTTCCTGCTGTGAAAATATTGGCAAACAAAGCCTGCCACAAAATCACCCAGTGCAATTCCTGCATAAGCGATCATCACTGCACGACCGGAATCAAAATCGGTACTGCCAAACATCGCCTTTGCAAACCTGTCGCTTTGAGTGATCAATATTCCGACAACACACCAGGTCGGAAGCCCGAGCAGAATAGCGGTGAAATATTTTTTAAATCTTTTCCGATCGGTAAAAAACATCAGAAAGTTTCCCCGTGATACATTCTGTGATTTAATTTGTTTAAACATCCCGGATTCAACCAAACTGATCCTCATAAGTAACAGGAGAATCCCCAGGGCCCCCCCTGCCAGATAGCAAAGTCTCCAGTCTTGCGTAAACTGGAAGGTATAATAGGCTGCAATAACCCCAGTGATACCAAAACCTGCCACAATTGAGGTACCTATACCTCGTTTATCTTTTGGCATAAGTTCACTTACCAGTGTAACACCAGCTCCGAGCTCTCCAGCCAGTCCGATTCCAGCCAGAAAACGGCACACCACATAGTGATCCACTGTTTGAATATAAGCTGTAGCAAAGTTTGCCAGTGAATACAAAATAATGGATCCAAAAAGAATGTTTAATCTCCCTTTTTTGTCTCCCAGAACCCCCCAAACAATTCCACCGATTAACAATCCAATCATTTGCCAATTCATCACCCGAATACTGTCTGAGAGGATTGAACTATCGGTTGAACCAACAGCCAGCAGACTGGGACGTTTAACAATCGTAAATAAAAGCAAATCATACATATCAACAAAATAACCCAGCGAGGCTACAATTACGGCAAGATTCAATACCGATTGATTTTGCTTATTCATAAGTATTTAAAGATTATCTTATAGCGTGTAGGGCAGGTTATTTGTCCTGAAAAACGTTAGAGGAAGATTTTCGGAGTGTCAAGGATAAAAATTGAACCCTAAGTTTCATCACCGGTTTTTCAATCAGGTGGTGTAAGAAATTAGCTGACAAAATAGTTATAAATAAACATATCACCATCATCAGATTACTCTCCTTCGCTATATCCAGTTTGAAAAATTGTTCCTGAGTTACATGGATGGTAATTTTATGAATCAGGTAGATCGAATAGGAGAGCATTGCAATGTTGGAAAAAAAACGGGAATTAAAACTGTATAAAATGCCCGAGGGAGTTACAGCACCCAAAACCAGGAAGCCACAACCGATATCAACCAACGGAAAGCCAAACAGACAAAGGTTTAAAGAGCGTTCGTCCATACAAATGATATAAGCCAATGCTAAAACGGCTACACCGAAAATCAGCATCAGGTTTCCGAGCGGTTTTAAGCGCTCTTTCAATTTGGGTCTGAACTGGAATATGCCGGCGATGAGTATTCCAACGAGTAATCCGTCAAGCCGGGCGTAGGTAGGATAATAGATCCATTCCTGCCAGTAAACCCCAAAAAGATCAGAATCTGTAAATGGAAAAACTAAAACATTCCATGCGTAGAGTCTGGCTAAAAAACCGAGAACAAATAAGGAAAAGAGGATGATAAACCCCTTCTTAACCGCATTAAAATAGACTAAGAAAATAAGGATAAGCGGAAAAAAAAGATAAAACTGTTCTTCAACACAAAGGGACCAGGCATGCGAAAAAGCACCCTGAGTCCTAAGATCTAATCCCAGATTCTGGGTAAATGTCAAAAATTTCCAGTAAGGTGCCGGGGTACCATGTTCCCTCAAAGCCGGAAAACTTAAATAAAGAATTAGTACAGCCAGGTAAGCAGGTACAATTCGAAAAAACCTTTTTATAAAAAAATCTTTAAATGAGATCTTTTTATCCTCAGAAATTTTCGAAAATAATTGCGATGAGATTAAGAAACCACTTAAAGCAAAGAAAAGATCCACTCCGATCCAGCCAAATTTTGCGACATAGGTCAGCCAATCGGGGTGCGGGAACATGACTGAAATATGGAAAAAGAGTACCATTATAATGGCCAATGCTCTAAGGAAGTCGAGCCCGAATAACTTCTCCTTAACTGGCAGGATTCGCTCATTTACGGATTTGGGAGGAATGGATATAATACGCATTGATTTGTTTAAGTGTGTCTAATGGTCGCCTTATTGTTTTTTCAATGCATTTTCCTTTGCAAGGCTCTCCTGGTGAATTGCTTCCATGAAAGTTCTAATAAAAGTTTCAGAAAGCTGGAACTCCCGTCCCAAAACAATATTTTTTTGCAAAATCTCTTCAAATCGTTTAGGCTGCAGCGGAGCAATCTGATGAAATGCTTTATATTTACCTACAGCGGTTACTACTTCCATCCGTTGTCCTAAAATTCGTATAAGCTGAAGATCGAGGCTGTCAATCTGTTTACGATAGGTCTG
>CAIXCY010000154.1 GCA_903918045.1 uncultured Bacteroidia bacterium | reverse complement strand
GACTTCCTCAAAAATCTTCCTGCTGCAATTTTAAAAACCGGTGTGCTCCAATTTTCAACCCCGTCAGAGGTGGTTGAAAATCTTCAACCCGTTTCGGCAGTCCATGTCCTCTATCCAATTTCCTGGGCAGACGAAGAACGTGATCTCTCAGCCTGGTTAGGAAATGAACTTCAGAAGGAGGCTTTCGATAAACTCTATCAACTTAAGGGGAGGATGAATAACTGCACCGATGCCACTCTTCTCAAAGATTGGGATTACCTTCAAACCATTGACCATTTCTATTACATGTGCACCAAATTCTTTTCAGATGGAGAGGTCCACAAATATTTCAATCCATACAGCACACCTTATGAGGCATTTATCAACTATATGAATATCCTGAGCGATTTCAAGATCAGACTGAACGCGCTTGTCCCTGAAAATGCCCAGGATCAGGAAATCACGAATCTTAAAGAACTGGTAACTTCAAAATCGAAAAAACTTGATCTGGCTGAAACGGAACTGAAGAAGATTAAAAAGGAGATGACAGCCGTAAAGCTCTCACAAAGCAAACTGAACACAGCGCCAAAAGTTGAGACAGTAACCAAAACCTTAAAAGCAGAACCTAAAAAAAGGACAATTAAGGAGAAAAAATAAATTGCATCACATCGATCTGAATCATACCGCCGTAATTGGTATCAGTAACAGCAATATAATCATGCAGTTAACCAATTATCGGTTCCGGGGAAACCGATTCCATGAGGAGAACTTTTTATGAACTCCGGTAGGAAAGGGGACAAACCGGTTATCGCAGCCACGTCCCTTGTGGAAATGCTGCCCTGAATGCCCAAACCGGCTATTATGTTTATGAGAACCAAGCTAAACATATTTCAGAAAATGAAACTAATTACCCTGATGCTTTTCCTGGGATTATTTTCCATAGCCGGAAAAACCCAGCCTTCGGTTACAAAGACCCGAACCATTTCTGCTGAAGTACTTAAAGATAAGATCTCTGGAGGCTGGGCCGGCAAGATGCTTGGGGTAACCTACGGAGCCCCTGTAGAGTTTAGAGCTCTCTGTAAAACCTTTGAGGATCCGATCACATGGGTCCCTTCCGATGTAATTGGCTCAAAGGAGCAGGATGATTTGTATGTCCAGCTTACGTTCCTGATGACTATGGATAAATACGGCATTGATGCTCCGGCAAAGAGATTCCAGGAACAATTTGCAAAGGCAGGCTATATGCTATGGCATGCCAATGTTCAGGCAAGAAAAAACTATTTTGACAGCATTTTCCCTCCAAAATCGGGGCACCCTGATTACAATCTTCATGCGGATGATATCGATTTTCAGATAGAAGCCGACTATATCGGATTTATGTGTCCGGGAATGCCCCAAACCGCCAGGAAGCTTGCAGAAAAAGTGGGGCATATAATGAATTACGGCGACGGTGTGTATGGTGGTATTTTTATAGGAGCCT
Organism: uncultured Bacteroidia bacterium; assembly: GCA_903918045.1. Taxonomy (GTDB): domain Bacteria; phylum Bacteroidota; class Bacteroidia; order Bacteroidales; family Prolixibacteraceae; genus JAAFHB01. The sequence continues at coordinate 72,391 of CAIXCY010000154.1, read as the reverse complement.
TATATTCTCAGGCTTATTTCGAAAGCGATATCCTTCAACTAGTGAAAAAAGCGCTCCTTTCCATTCCTGTTGAAAGTGACTACGCCAAAATCGTAAACGATGTAATCCTGCTCCATGAACACTATCCGGCCGACTGGCGTGCCTCATGGAAAGAGCTTGAGGCCAAATGGGGAAGTGTCCATATCTGCGAAGCGGGCGCTCCATTTAATATTGATGCCAAGCTTAATGGTGCCTATGTCGTAATGGGACTACTTTACGGCGAAGGTAATCCTCTGAAAACTATGGAAATAACAGCACGTTGCGGTCAGGATGCCGATTGTAATCCGTCGAATGCGATGGCGGTTCTCGGAGTCGTAAAGGGGTTAAGCGGATTACCCCCAAAATACCGCGAGGCTGTGCAGTCCATGGGAGACACTCTTTTTGTATTTACAAGCTACTCTTTCAATAAGGCAGTAAAACAAACCATCAAATATGCCAAAGAACTGGCGGTTCAAAATGGTGGCTCTGCCTCTGAAACCGAACTGAAAATAAAGGTTCAAAATCCACAGCTTTATAAATCAGAGGTTGCATTCCCCAAACTGGTTGCCGACCACAGGGTAACGGTATTTGAAAAAAATGGCTGGAAATTCAAAGGTAAATGGGCTACATTCAATACAAACAACGAAGACGAAAATAATAAACTCTACGACGAGGCTAAATTTAGCAGCCAGAACGGCGATGAAGCTGTTCTTGATTTCGAAGGAACCGGGATTTCAGTTTGTGGAAACTGGCACCGGGAGTGCGGAAAAGCAGACATCTTTATTGACGGAAAATTCAAACGATCGATCGACGAATATTTCTGGTTTGCCAATCAGTCGCACAACGATATGGACCTCTACCATATCACAAATCTTAAACCAGGGAAACATCAGGTAAAAGTGATTGTTAAAGGGGAAAAACGACCCGAAGCGACAGCCGCCAAGGTCTATCTCTCAAAAGCTATTATCTTTAAAACTGCCGACAAGAAAAATGAGAATTACAAATTTTCATTTCAAAAGTTACTATAAAGCTTAAAAATATGAAAACATTTTATGCCTTAAACCTCATTTTAATTTTTGCTTTTGGGTTTTCCCAATCAATTATTGCTCAGGAAAAGTTAAAAGATATCTTACCACTTAAGGATGGTAAAGTGACATACATAGGTGTTATTCAGGTTGATGGTATATCTAAGGAAGAAATATATAAGCGTGCAAAATTGTGGCTGGCATATAACTTTGAATATTCAAAATTTGATGAAAAAGACAAGCTGATAAGCCGATTCTATATGGCTTGTTTAAATTTGGGCACACAATTACAATTAAGATAAAAAACGGGAAGTATAAATACGAAATATCAGATTTTACCTGGAGTGACGGCCATGTTGATCAAAATATAGAGCACAATTATAATTCTATCACAAAAAAATCAGATTATAAATATTTAGATGAACATGTTAATAAAAAGATTGAATTGTTGGAACAAGCGATAAAAATGGAAATTAATAAAGACGATAATTGGTGAAAATAACGACTGGATTTTTGGTTCCGGCAGCAATATTTCTACTGATTTCTTGCAACTTACTGCAATCAAGGTTCAGAGATCCTGTCAAAATTATTTTCGACAGCGATATGGGACCTGACTACGATGACGTTGGTGCCCTTACGATGTTACATGCCTTTGCCGACAGCGGTAAGGCCGAGATTCTGGGTACGATCGCCTCGAATAAATATTCACTCGTTGCCCCCTGTCTTAATGTGATTAATACTTATTATGGTCGTCCTCAAATTCCCGTCGGTGCACCAAAAACGCATGGGGTGAATATTGGATGCAGCCAGCACTGGTCCGATTCGCTCATCGCAAATTATCCGCACTCCATTAAATCAAACGACCAGGCGCAGGATGCCGTATCACTTTACCGCAAAATCCTTGCTTCACAATCCGATACCTCAGTGGTTATTGTCACAGTTGGTTTTCTGACTAATCTGAATGATCTTCTCCTTTCCGGATCAGATACTTTTTCTCCGTTAAGCGGAAAAAACCTGGTGCAAAAAAAAGTGAAGCGGCTGGTCGCGATGGCTGGTAAGTTTCCCGAAGGATGGGAATTTAATGTGAAAGAAGATTCAGCTTCATCGAAATATGTATTTGAAAACTGGCCCACAAGAATTCTTCTTAGCGGATTTGAGATCGGTGAAAAAATATTCACCGGTAAAAACCTTATAAAAAGCAACTTAAAGAGTCCTGCTAAAATGGCTTTTAGCGTTGCAATGTCATTCTCCGATAATGACAAGAATGGGAGGATGAGCTGGGACCAGACAGCTGTACTAACGGCAATTCAGGGACCAGGAGAAAATTTCAGCCAGATCAATGGAAGGATGATGGCAGAACCATCGGGATTCAACCGGTGGGAAAATATTAATAATGGAACACATTCCTACCTTGTTTTTAAAAAAACACCTGAAAAACTATCTGAAATCATCGAGCATTATATGATGCATCAACAAATAAAACGGGAATAAAATAATAAGTCAAAATGTAAAGATTAAAAAGCATTAACTAATTATTAAACTAAACATCTAATTATCATGTATATCGTAGAATCCTATTCCGTTGCAGTGATACTGACCGTGATTACCATGCTATGCTGGGGATCGTGGGCTAATACCCAGAAACTGGCTGCCAAAACCTGGCGCTTTGAACTCTTCTACTGGGATTATGTGCTGGGAATTGTCCTTTTCTCGCTTATTCTAGGACACTCACTCGGAAGCACCGGAAGTCAGGGAATGAGTTTTACCAAAAGTTTGCAACAAGCTGACTGGTCCAGTGTATCGGGAGCATTAGCCGGAGGGGTGATATTTAACCTTGCAAATATCCTCATTGTAGCCGCTATAGCAATTGCCGGAATGTCCGTTGCTTTTCCGGTAGGGATTGGGATCGCCTTGGTATTAGGTGTGATTATCAATTATATCTCTGCCCCACAGGGGAATCCGCTCCTGTTATTTAGTGGGGTCGGACTTGTTGGACTGGCAATTGTTATCGATGCCATTGCGTATGGGAAGAAGGCCGCACAGGCGAAGAAAGTTCCGGCTAAGGGTGTAATTATCTCAATTATTGGCGGTGTCTTGATGGCGTTGTTCTATCGTTTTGTTGCCGGATCAATGGCTACTAATCTTGCAGCTCCTGAGGCAGGAAGATTAACACCCTATGCCGCAGTTTTTGTCTTCTCAATAGGAATTTTAATCAGCAACTTCCTATTCAACACCATTTTAATGAAAAAACCGTTTGAAGGGACACCTGTTACCTATTCACACTATTTCAAAGGATCGCTGAAGGAACACCTTACAGGCATTGCAGGTGGAATGATTTGGTGTATCGGAATGTCGCTAAGCATTTTGGCTACCGGGAAAGCCGGATTTGCAATATCCTACGGTCTTGGCCAAGGGGCAACATTAATTGCCGCGCTTTGGGGTGTTTTTATCTGGAAGGAATTTAAAAACGCTCCCAAAAAAGTGAATAGTCTGCTGGTTATGATGTTTGTCCTTTTTGTGGCAGGCTTAGGGCTGATTATTCTTGCAGGAAGCTAAGATTCTATAATTAAATATTATACTCTTTTCCCTTCAGTAAATCTTCTTTATAAATTCTTAAACCATTTAGTTATGTTTTTTAAACCCAGCGGGTTTGTATGTTTATAGAAATTTGATAAATGAAAGAAACCTGTGACTCCAGTCAAACATAATATTATAAAATTCATCGCTATAAACATATGACCTCGCCGAGGTCATTAAAACTCCAAATAAAACAATAAATCCTAACTATTCGCCTACGATCTCCCCTAAGAAAAACATATCTTCATCTTCACCAACCAATCCGGTGAGTTTTACTTTTATAATCATATTCTTTTGGGCACCCGGAAGTTTAAAATGAACAGGGATATAGTTCTCCCCATATCCACTCGCTGTTCCTTCAGAAATCCTTTCGATCAGTACATTTTGAGTCTGACCGATAAAGGATTCAAAATAGCGCTTCATGTTTTCTACTGAGAGGTCGCGCACCTTCAATGAACGTTCTGACTTAATCTTTTCCGGCAAGTGATTTTCAAGTCGTTCAGCCCTCGTTCCCTTCCGAACTGAGTATTTAAAGGTATGAATATGGCTAAAATTAAATTCCTTGATTGCATCGAGTGTCTGTTGGAATTCCTCATCCGTTTCACCGGGAAATCCAACGATGATATCTGTTGTAAAATTAAAACCGGGATAAGCCGATCTGAATTTATTAACCGTTTTGCGGAATTGAGCCACATCATACATACGCCGCATACGGAGTAGTGTTTTATCGGAACCGCTTTGCAAACACAGGTGGAGATGTGGCATCAGCTTGGGATGAGCAAATAGTTTCACAAAATCGTCACCAAATCCATCTGGTTCAAGCGATGAAATGCGAACCCTGAAATCACCAGGTACTTCAAGAATCTTTGCAAGCAATTCTTCAAAGCGAACCCTCCCATCTTCGTAACGACCAATATTAACGCCTGTGATAACGATCTCCTTAAACCCGTTCTCAACCGTTTTTCTGACACTTTCCAGAACATCGGCAACAGGTCGCGAGGCAGCCATTCCCCTAACCATGGGAATAATACAGAATGTACAGAAATTATCACAACCATCCTGGATCTTTACTGCACTACGGGTATGCAGACTCTTGTGGACCGGTTCATAACGAAACACATCCTGTGGCAGCTGATCGGGATGGACTATCTCACCCGAAAAATGGGCATCGATTAGGCTAAGTATTGAGCTTTTCCGATTGTTCTCTACCACAAAAGTGATATTCTCCTGGCTCTCCAACTTCGCTTTAAAATTATTGGCCATGCATCCCGTAACCACAACCACAGCATTTTTGGCCTTCCTGACAGACTGGCTAATGACCGATCTTGATTTGGTGTCACTCTGATTTGTAACCGTACAGGTATTGATAATAACAACATCAGGCGATGCATTATAGTCAACCAACTCATATCCCGCATTAGAAAAATCGGTAACCAGAGCATCCGTTTCGTACTGGTTTAGCCTGCAGCCCAAGGTTTTAAAGGCAACACTCTTTTTATCGTTTGTAGTCACTGATCTTTTTCAAATTAAATATGATGCGAATTAAATATCACACATTAAACCACCTCTCCGCTCAAAGACAAATTAGCGGCGGAAGTAATTTTAACATCCACAATCTTTCCCATGAGTGATTCATCGTGACGATCAATCCGCACGATGATCTTCCCTTCGGTAAGTCCGGTTGAAAAACCAGTCTTCCTGTCAGTCCCATTGATGAGTACGCGCAGGGTTTTACCAAGTAATGTCTCGTTGTATTCGTGAGAACAGATTTTTAAGACATCAGAAAGACGGCGCAACCGCTCTTTTTTGTCATCCGAAGTAACTTCATCTTCCCACCTGAAACTCGCAGCTCCGGGTCGGGGGGAATACATCGCGATATAGGCCATGTTGAATTTAAACTCTTCATAAGCACTCACCGTATTCATAAATTCAGGTTCACCTTCGCCTGTAAATCCGACTATAATATCGGTAAACAGTGTCGCCTGCGGTATTAGCTCCCTGATATCTGCAACGATACGGCGAAATTTATCCATCGAATGGCGCCGGTTCATCTTAATTAAAACGCGTTCATCCCCACTCTGCATAGGCAGGTGAATTTGTTTGGCGAGACAATCATAAACTGCAATTACCTCAATAACCTCACGATTCATATCCTGCGGATGCGGGGATGTAAAGTAGACCCAGAATTCGTGTTCCGAAGATTTTCCATATTCACCAATCTCCCTTAGGAGTTGCGAAAAGGTTATCTCCTCTCCGTTTTTGTCTAAACCATAAGAATTTACATTCTGCCCCAAAAGGGTAATCGATTTGTAACCCTGATTAACAAGATGCCTGATCTCGTCAAGGATTTCGGATGACGGCCTCGAAACTTCCCGGCCACGGGTATATGGAACTGCGCAGAAGGTGCAGAATTTATCACATCCGTTCTGTATCGGGACAAATGCCTCATATGTAGACTGATACTTTGGTTTGATATGCCACATTGCAGCAATATGCTCATTTTTAGGCATAATTGGCTGTCTCGTTTTGAGTGCGGCAGGAGTAACCACGCCATATTCGCGGATCATATCAGGAAACTGTCCCAACTCACTCATTGGGAAAATAAGGTCAAATGTCTTAAGAAATTTCTCCTTATCCGCAGGCAAAAGGCATCCTGAAACGAAGGTAATCAGGTTCCGTTTATTTTTCCAGCGGTTCCACTGGGCAATCTTGTTGTACACCTTATCGATCGGTTTTTGCCGAACCGAGCACGCCAAAATACCAAGTAAAGTGGCATCCTCCTCTTTATCGGTCCTCTCATAGCCCATCCCTTCGAGCACGGAACTAACCCGTTCGCTATCTGCGATGTTCATCTGGCAACCTAAAGTGATCAGGTGATATTTCATTCCCTAAATTATAAAATCATTTAAAATTAAAGCAGCTGGCAACTGGCCCCTGGCTAAAAGTAGACCTCGCAATGAATTTGATCGCGGTCGAATCCTTTATCCTTAAGGATTTCAAGTGCATCAAAGATCATATTGCTGTTGCCGCAAAGGTCAAAATGTGTTTCGGGGTCAAACGTACAGGATTTCAAATACCCGGTAAGCCGGCCGTTATAATTGCCGCCCTTATCGCGACTTGTGCAAAGGGTGTAACGATCGGCTGCATACTCTTCACGATCGTAGGCCTCCTTTGAATATCGTACCCCATGAATTATCCGGTAGTCGATACCCGGATATGTATGAACAATACTGCGAAATGGCGCAATACCAGTCCCACTGGCAATAAAAACAAATTTTCCATTTGCTGCAAGCTCAGGTTCCATGCCGAATTTTCCGAAAGGGCCATGAACCTCCACCATGCTACCCGCTTTGAGCTTCCTCAGTCTGGGTGTAAAATAACCATTGTCAACCTCCTTGATCAGAAGTTCCAGATTCTCATCGTTTTCACCGCTGTAAATGGAGTACTCCCGGCTTTGGTTCCCCCCCACAATTCCTAACGAGATATGCTGCCCGGCCTTAAAAGCAAACCGTGCCCTGGGCAGTTTCAACGAAAATGTTTCATCCGTCAAATGCCTGATCTCTTCAACCTTATAAAAGCTCACGTCCATTTGCATGTCGGGCTTCATTAAACTCATCATCTTCTCTAATTTTGGACTGCAAAATTAATCATTTATTTCTATTTAAGACTACTTCGTCTTCTACTGAAACAATCTCCTGACTGGACAAAATTACAGCTACCAATACTAATTAATAATCAGTTATAAATCCGGTATATGATCCAAATATTTTCAGGTCTGGTTGAAACTATTTCATTTTTGCGATACCATTTCAAATAGACCCGAAACTTTATTGCAATTTTTCACCTGCTGGCTAATTCTCCAGGTATTAAAATGGGATCATCCCTGAACAATTTTGTATATTTGGTGATAAATCTAACGACATGGCTAAAGCAACAGAGTATTCAAGATCCGAAATCCCCCTTTTCACTGTAAAGGTGATTGAAAATACCGAACTATCATCGGGAGTCTTCCTGATCTCCTGGAGGTCTCAGCTTCATTTTATCCCCGGTCAGGTAGTCAAAATAGCGATTGATCGCCTTCAGCCTCCCCGGATTTACAGCGTTTGCAGCGGAAACTCCGGGGACATCATGAGCGTACTGTTCAATATTAAGGAGGAGGGGTATCTCACACCACGCCTGGCCAGATATGTTTCGGGCGATCAGTTGTTGGTGTCGGCACCCTATGGAAATTTCCACGGCGACCATGACCCTGCGTACTGGATTGCTACGGGTACGGGCATCTCCCCCTTTTACAGCATGTTTCAGTCAGGGTTGTCCTACAATAAAGTATTAATTCACGGAGTAAGTTACCTCAACCAGTTCTATTTCGAAGAGGAGCTGGCCTGGGCCTTAGGGAAAAACTATATCCGTTGCTGCTCACGTGAATCAGATGACCGGGTTTATTCAGGTCGGGTAACGGATTATCTTATGGAAACAAATAACTTTCCCAAGGATTATAAATACTACCTTTGCGGTAAATCATTGATGGTGGTCGAGGTACGTGACCTTTTGATATCCAAAGGAATACCGTATGAAAATATTTTTGCCGAGATCTATTTCTAGGTAACTTAACCTCCTTTCAGGATGATGCCCATTAAAATTTTGTGGAGATGAAGGATCAACTTTTTGGAAAGAATTTAATTGAACTGCAGGAGCTTAGCCTGGCCATTGGACTACCTAAATTTACAGGTAAGCAGCTGGCTGACTGGCTTTACAAGAAGGAGATCAGTTCGATTGACGAAATGAGTAACCTCTCCATAAAGGCAAGGAATCTGCTCAATGAGAACTACGAATTCGGACTGTCGAGCCCTTCCAAAGTTCAGGAAAGCATCGACGGAACAAAAAAATACCTCTTCCCCACTTCCCATAATAAGTTTATCGAAACGGCAATGATTCCCGACGATGACCGTAAGACTGTCTGCGTTTCTACACAGGTGGGATGTAAAATGGGATGTCTCTTTTGCATGACCGGGAAGCAGGGATTTCAGGGGCAGCTTACTGCCGGTGAGATCGTAAACCAGATCCGAAGCATTGAAGAATATGGCGAAGTGTCAAATATTGTCTACATGGGAATGGGAGAACCTTTTGATAATCTGGATGCTGTACTCAGGAGCCTCGAAATCCTGACTTCCGAATGGGGATTTGCAATGTCACCGCGACGCATTACCGTTTCATCGATTGGAATAATTCCTGCGATGATCCGTTTTCTCAATGAGAGTGAAGCGCATCTGGCTATCAGTCTTCACACCCCATTTGACGAAGAGCGCCGTAAACTTATGCCGGTTCAGATTGCCTATCCGATTGCAGAGGTCGTCAACGAGATTAAAGGTTGGGACTTCGGCCGCCAGCGCCGTGTATCGTTCGAATATATTTTATTTAAAGGACTAAATGATACTCCTTACCACGTTCGTGAACTGACTAAACTGTTGTCAGGAATCCGATGTCGGATCAACCTGATCCGTTTTCACCCGGTGCCGGGAACGCCTCTTGAGAGTCCTGATGAAGAGACAATTACAAGTTTCAGGGATCAGCTTACAGCAAAGGATATCACAACCACTATTCGTGCATCACGTGGACAGGATATTTATGCGGCATGCGGGTTATTGTCGACTAAGGAACTGTTAAGTACTGGGAGGTAAAATCTAAGTTATTTATTTGTATTCTTAATGACCGTTTAAAAATGGATAATCAATCCCGTCAGGGATAAAATATGGGTAGAAGACAGAAGTAATGCACGGTTTCGTCCCATCCAGGACGAAATATTTTATACTCCTTTTGATCTCCTACCCATATCAACTGCCTACAACAGATTTATAAGATAATAAAATCACCTCTTCCCGATACTTCTGTTTTTAAAACTCGAAATATCAATCAATCCCTGTGTGTCATCGTCGAAACTAATGGCAATACTGTCACCGGCAAAAGTTACCGGAAGTTCATTTGAGATCTGTGATGAACCAATAAAAATATTAGGCTTTCCCTCAACGGTAAAGTAATAAAAGCTGTTGCCGTTTTTAATATCTGAATTGATACGCTGAACAACCGAGTTGAGGATCTGTTTCTTCGTACTGCTCTTGGGGTTAATTTTATTCCCGGCCATGTTGAAGGCATTCTTATAAGCCATCAGGGTTTCAGTGAGCGTATTGCCAACCCCCACAATCGTGTAATCTTCGATAGCGACCATTGCAAACATCTTTACCAGACCACCGTCATCTTTGAGCGTCATCACATAGGTCGGAATATTGTTAATGTTGTAGGGAACCGGCTGAGAGGCAGAAAACCGCTTCTCCTGAACCTTACCGCGCGCAGACTTTTGGGCTGCCGCTTCAGTGGCTCCGCTTTGCTTGTACCATACCGCTTTTTTCGTGCGGGTATCCACCAGTACAAATCCAACCGTTGCCTCATCGGCCCCAACCGAAGTTAGCCCGGTATACCAGTAAGACCGGTTATCCTCGCCATAAACTAAGGTGAGCCCCTGAGTGGTTTGCAACTTACTCTCATTTGAGAAATTCCAGTACCCTTTCACAAAGGTTCCCCAGTCGTTCAACTGATTTTCGATAAAATTATCGGGCTGAATACGGTCGACCCATGCCGGCGTGTTTTCAATACTATATTCGTCGCATTTACCGGTCTCTGTATTGACCAAGACAACACCAGTTGCGTTCTCACCGAAAAATCCAATTGTCTTTTTATATTTGGTGACCACCCAGTACGGAACTCCGTCATCATCAATTTCGAAACTATAATCGGTTAATCCGACATTATAATAGCCGCTCATATAAAGATGACGTTCCAGAAAGTCATTAAAGTAACCCTCAGACTGATACTTTATCCTTACCTTTTTTCCGCCAACTTCCTGAACCAGTTTCACATCGCGTTCGTTCGAAGCGTTGACCATTACATAGCCATTGGTCCCCAATTCATTCTGGTTCCACATAAAGAACCCTGAATGGAGAAGCGGGGCTACCCAATAGAGATTATTCCTGACTTTTTGAATATTGAAGGTACCCAGACGCACCTGGCTTCCCAGTGCAGGTTGTGCCCCCAATACCTTATCTCCTAATATATTGGCAAGCGACTGATCCACAACCCGCACCTTTTCCATCGATATTGGAGCCATATGGGTCGAAAGATTCTCGCCAATCTCAACGGTCCCGATAAGATTCCGGTACTCGGAGGTGTGGAGTAAAGGCATCGAGGTAAGCATGGGTAAAATCGTCGAATAAAGAAACAAAATAACCAAAATACCGGTTGTGATCTTACCTCCCGATTTTAATTTAAAAGTCTGAACACCTGCATTGTACTGCGGAATCACATTGGTGGTTAAAGCAATCCAGATCATCGTCAGGGCAGCCACTCCAATTGGCAATCCCCAGAAACCATAAGCAATAACAGGCATACCAACATAGAGCATCACCATCGCGGCAACAGCAATTAGGATCAGAGCCAGAACTTTTTTCATCTTAAAAGAATATTTAATTAAATGGACTTTCTATTTTATGCTTTAGCACCCGGCTAAATTACAATTTATTATGCTTAATCCTCTTTGAAATGAGTGAGCGGAATAAAGACCACGTAACCTGAAACCATTGTTTTAGATTGAATGAGCCCCTTTTGAATTCAAAATTTGAATATACTTCCCTAAAAGGTGTAAATCGGCAAAGACTAAGGTATTCCCCAATCTGGCAGCGATCTCAGGTGTAATATGACGAAAGGCTTGTCCTCCGACAATAATTTGTAAATCGGGAAACACCTCACGTATGGTTTCAAGAAGCTTTAGCAAATTGGCGAAATTCAGATAAACACTTAATGATATTGCAATCAAGTCCGGATTGGTCTGGTGAATGAATTGAATTAAATCGGCGGAAGGGATGCCGGCACCAAGAAAGAAACTTTCCCAGCCATTCATTGTAAAGGTATCAGCTACCATTTTAGCGCCAACCTGATGTTGTTCGTTTTCAACACACGCGACCACCACTTTTCGGTTTACAGGCATGTCCGAAATAATTTGCCCGTACAGTTCGCTTAAAATACCTTCTGTAATTGCGGTGGCCAGATGTTCGGTAGCCACACTTATCTGATTGGTCTCCCATAACCGGCCAACCTCGTATAGTGAAATTCTGATCACATTTTCGTAAAGTTCAGGATACGTGTGATTCTGCTCAAGATACTTACGGGCAATGATTGAACAGTTAATCCGGTTTCCTAAAAGTAAATTGGCAAGGAATTCATCTGCGAAACTACCTGCGTTTTCATTTTTCATACAATTTATTCTAAGTGGGGAGTCGCATGATAATACACTTCAAATATATACAATTGGCTAGCCTTTTATTTGATAATTTATAGTGTAGTTAGTTTTTATTTGAGACTTAAAATAATTCCACTGAAATTCAAATTAAGAATGTACACCTCTAAAAAAAGCAGCAGGTTTATCGATTTTGATAAACCTGCTGTAAATGGGTTTGCTGTTAATGGAATTTATTTAATAACCTGTATTCTGCCACATGACACCAGGATTAAGATAACGGTCAATTTCACCCTGTGGTATGGCAAAAATTGAACGAAAAGATTGGACATTTTGTGCATATCTTCCGTTCCCTTCGTCTGACTCGTTAAGGAAATTTGTCATGACTGGTACAAAATCACCCCAACGAACCAAATCGAACCAGCGTAAACCTTCAAACATAAATTCGGACCTGCGTTCTTTTTTGATAGCAGTAAGTAGAGTAGCAGCAGATGCAGACTCTGCAGGAGTAAGGCCTGGTAACTTAGCGCGATTCCTTATTGCATCAACATAGCCTACAGCCTTTGAGGAAGGTCCTTCAGTGGCGTTAATGGCTTCAGCAGACATCAACAGAACATCTGAATAACGTATAATAGGCAGATTGTTAGCCCAATCGGTAGCTGATTGTGGTTGGTAGGAATGGCGACTGAATTTTGTACACCAGGTATAACCTGCTGCACCAGTACCTTTAATCCGATTTGAAGTGGCAATGGTTTGACGGTAGTCACCAGTTTCATAACCAATTACCATATCTGTTGAAACTTGTAATGCTGCACTTGATCCACGCAAAGCATATCCTTCGGTTCCGCTGTAACCTTCCGGCATACACATTTCACTAAAGGTCTGCCCCTCACCTGACAATCCACCAATATATTGAACCTCCCACACACGGTCCTTAGCAACATTATTATCAAACGCATCAGTGAAACAATCCTCAAAATTAGCAGCAAGTGAATAGATACCGGAATTTATAACTTCCTCAAGATATGATTTTGCATTACCTGGCTGATTCATAAACATAAACAGCCTTCCTAATGCAGCATCAGCAGCGTATTTTGTTATCCTGCCGGCATCAGTACTACCCCAATTTGCAGGAAGAATAGCAATTGCTGCCTTATAATCACTTACTGCCTGGGCAAATGTTGCATCCTGTGAAGAACGTTTTATCGCATAGGTTTCAGCAGCCGTATACTCAGCATCAACAATCAATGGTACTCCTCCAAAAAATTTCCCCAAATTGTCATAAGCCCAGGCACGCATTGCATAAGCCTCCCCTTTTATATTATCCCGGGTAGTGGCATTGTCAAATTGCACTTTATCGATACGAATTAAAATACTGTTGCAACGCGCAATAATCACATACAAACTTTGCCAGACATTGGTGGTACAGAGACCGATAGAAGTGTCTGTAAAAGTATCAGCTCCATCAGAGTATGTATTTGTATTGACAGCATTGGAATCATCACTTCGTGCTATAAGAAAGTGTAACATTCCTGTTTGCCCATCGTAAAGATCCTGCTGTTTGGCATAAACAGCAGAAATAGCCAATTTAAAATCGGTCTGGGAGGTATAGAACGTCTTTGTCGTATAAAGTGATTCCGGATTCGGATTAAGGTAATCTTTGCAACCCGGGAATAACAAACCCGAAACACACGTTACAAAAATCAAAATTGTTTTTGATATCGTTTTCATGTTGAATAATATTAACGTTTAGTTAGAAAGTAAAATTGACACCTAAAGTAAATCTTCTGCTAAGAGGATACGTACTGTAATCAACGCCAAGCTGTGTAGTTCCATTACCATAACTGCTTGTCTCTGGTGTAAAACCCGGGTAAGTACTAAATGTATGAACATTATCAATTGAACCGTACAGCTTTAATTTTTCTACTTTCAACTTTTTAAGAAGCCAGGAAGGCATATTGTAGCTTAAAGTTATATTCTTGATTCTGAAGTATGTAGCATCGTAAACACGTGAATTTGTATCATCGGCAAAATTGAAGGTATTCTGCGTTTTTCCGTCCCATGACATATCAATACCGTGGGCGGTATTATATTCTGTCGGAATTGCATCTTGTAAGTAAGCCGGTTTATACGTTCTAACCCAACGGCTGAATGATGTACGTCCAGGATATCCAACGTCAATATGACGGGCTCCAAGGTTATAGATATCACCGCCTGTCTGACCTTGCACGAGAACGCTTAATTCAAAATTCTTATATGAAAACTTATTCGTTAAACCCCAAGTCAAATTAGGCAGGTTACTTCCGTATGCGATAAAATCACTTGAATTTATTTTGCCATCTTTATTGGTATCCACATATTTAAAGTTACCGACTTCTTCCCCTGCCATAATAGGGACCAGGGCTTTACCACTGGCGTCAAAGTCACCAGGTGTCAAAATCCCATTTGAAGGTAAAATATAGAACTGCGAAACCTGGCCACCAACCTTTGTGATAAATTGTCCACCATTTATTGAAGAGATAATCTGTTTCGTGTTTTTCCCCATTTCAAGGACTTTATTACTATTGTGTGATAAATTTAAATTGGTAGTCCATTTAAATTTTCCGTCCATATTATGCGTAGTAAGATCAATTTCCCACCCGCTGTTACGAACCTTACCGATATTTGTCAGCGTTGATTCGAAGCCGGTGGCGTAGGGTACCGGAACATTAAACAACAGGTTCTTGGTATCATTCTTGTAATAATCAAAGTTAAATTGCAGTCGGTTATGCAACGCTGACAAGTCAAAACCCAAATCAAAGGACTGCGTCTCTTCCCATTTCAAATCAGGATTTGCAATGTTTGAAGCAGCTGCTCCCAATTGTTTGGTTCCACCAAAAGCGGAATAATAGGTACTTAGTTGAGACAAATAAGCATAATCACCAATACGGTCATTTCCCGAAGTTCCCAAAGAAGAACGCAGCTTCAATAAATTAACCCACTTGATGTTTTTCATAAAATTTTCCTCATTAATTTTCCATCCTGCCGACAAAGAAGGGAAAGTTCCCCATTTTGCATCAGCACCGAAACGAGAGGAACCATCACGACGTACACTGGCCGTGAAAAGATATTTGTCCATGAATTCATAGCTTAAACGACCAAAAAGAGAAGCATTTGTGTAGGTTGTCTTTTGGGTGGATGCTGTAACTGCAGTTGAAGCAACATTCAGAGTTGTGATATTTTCATAAGGCCATCCGGATGCTACTAAATTTGCAATGTAATATTGTTGTTTCTCTGTACTTTGTCCAGCCAGTACATTTAAATGATGTTTCCCGAGTTGCTTGTCAAAAGTTAGGATATTCTGGAGCACATTATCATTTAAACGCGAAGAAGAGCTGTTACCAGCCGACAAGTAAGCACTTCTGTTCACCGATGCAGGTTGAAAGTATTCGTAAGTTATACCATCATAGTTGTTACTATACTGTATCTTATACGTCAACGATGGGAGTACTTTCCATTCACCCCATACGGTAGCTTGTAAGCGTGTAATTTTTGATTCGTCAAGAGTTTGTTGCAACTGAGCCAGTGGATCAATCCAGTTAGCTCCCCAATCATCAGAGGTTATTGTTGATACAGGTACACCTGTAAAATTATTAGCTACCGTTCTTACTGTAGAACCCGGTGCCAGCAGAGGTGACATCATCAAGGCATGGTGAACAGGTGAATCTTTCCCCTGACGATCACCTAAATTGGCGCTTCCCTCACCTTGAGTAGCCTTAGAGAATGACATATTGGCCCCAACCTTGAAATTCCTGGCAATGTTCAGCGTTCCGTTCATACGAATATTGTAACGGTTGTAATCTGTAGCCTTTATGATACCTTGCTGATCCAGGTAACCAAGTGAGGTAAAAATACTACCCATATCACTGCTTGCCGAAGCAGAAGTTTCATAACTCTGAATTGGAGCTGTACGCAATATTATACTCTGCCAGTCTGTAAAAGCAGTCGTCGTTTTCCAGAAGTCAGGAATTCGCAAAGCAGAAGGTCTGGCAGACATAGGATCACTCATTTTACCACCTGCCCGGATATACGATGCATTTCTGTAATACATCTGGTAAGCGATCCACTCAGGTCCTGACATAAGATCAAGCTTTTTCTCAGGAGTCTGAAGACCATAATATGAATCGAATGTTATTGTCGGTTTGCCGGAACCAGTCTTGGTCTCTATCAGTACAACACCATTTGCACCGCGGGAACCATAAATTGAAGTGGCTGACGCATCCTTTAATATTTGAATGGTAGCAATATCGGAAGGATTAATATCTCTCATATTATCGCGCGGAACGCCATCTATTACATACAAAGGACTGCTGTTCCCATTAATTGTATTGATACCACGGATTCGTATGGTAAGATCCTCACCTGGTATACCTCCACTTGAAGCTTGTGCATTAACACCTGCCAACTGACCTTGAAATACCTCACTCAACGTAGAAACAGGTCTGTTTTGAATTGCATCACTTGTAATTTTAGAAATTGAACTGGTCAAATTCGATTTTTTTACAGTTCCATATCCAATTGTCACAACTTCATCCAATTTAATAACGTCCTCGCTCAGAGATACATTAATCTGTGTTTTTCCTGAAATCTGAATTTCCCTGGATCTCATACCAATAAAAGATATTGAAAGTGTTGCATCGGCAGGAACACTTGAAAGGGAATAATTTCCGCTGCCATCGGTAATGGTTCCATTAGTAGTCCCTTTGATTGACACTGTGACACCAGGCAAGGGGGTGCCGGCAGCGTCAGTAACCTTACCAGTAACAGCTTTCTGCTGCTGACTATTGGAAGGATTATCCAATTTATTACTGTCGGGAGTAATAATGATTAAGTTATCAGGCATCACTTTATAGCTAATGCCCTGCTCTTTAAAAAGTTCGTCGAGAATTGTCTCTACACTCTTATCCGTGATATTGAGATCAACTTTACGGGTTACATCGACTTGCTCACGCTGATAAAAGAATCTAAAATCACTCTTCTCCTCAATCTCCTTCAGCACATCAACCACTTGCCTGGATTGAATATTAAACGAAAATTTCGTCGTCTGTGAATAGACTGTTGCCGAAACCTGCATCAGGCAACTCATTAAAACAATAAATGTTAGTTTCATTTTTAGAATTAGCTTATATCCCATTCTCCTTCGTTGGGAGGATACAATTTGGTTTTTTTTCATATTTTTGTATGTGTTTGATTAATAACATTACCTGGTGTGACAGCACCGATTTATTAATTGCATTGAGCCGGATTGATGTGACAGCATCGCCGGCTTATTTTTTTTCACAATAGTTTAGTTCATTCGCCCTCCTTTCACCTTTAACTCTTTATTAATTATAATTTTCTGTCCTATAATCTGATACTTAATTGGTAAGGTTTGTCTCAATATTTCAAGTACCTCCAGAATTGATTCATTTTTAATGGTTCCATCATAATGGTATTTCAGGATGCTACTATCGCTGATCTCGATATCGACACCATATTTCCGCTCCAGCAATATTCTCAGATCTTTTACACTCATGTTCACAAACATCAGTTTATTCTCCTTCCATGAAGTGTACCACTTCGTATTTACCCCACTCACCTGGATACTATTCAGTTCCTTATTATAGATTAGCTGTTCGCCGGGAATGAGCACCTTCTCTTCATTGAATTTCGAATTTTTAAATGCTGTCACATGAACGGCCCCCTCTTCAAGGGTGGTAATCACTTCTTTATCTATGGCGTAGGCTTTCACATCAAAGGTAGTGCCGGTTACCTGAACATCGTAAAAAGGGGTATGTACCAGAAATGGTTTCCTTTTCATCTTTGCCACCTGAAACCAGGCTTCACCAGTCAGAAAAACCTCCCGCATCCCATTTGCACCCTCGACAGAATATTTTATCTCAGACCCTGCATTCAAAAATATATGCGATCCATCAGGCAAGTACATTTCGGATACCGACCCTTTGGGAGCGATGGAAGTGTAATAAACAGGTGCAGTTGGAGTAAGGGAATAATTCATTAAATAACCAATTATTAAACCAGTTACCAATACTGCGGCAATTTGAACAAGTTTGATAAAAAGCCTGTTTTTAGAATGTGAATCTGAAATGTCAATTCTCCGATTATGCCAGATCTTTTCGAAAAGATTATCAAAGTAGAGTTTATTATTACCCTCATTTTCTGTCTGATGAAGCTCTCCCAGAAGCTGGGTTTTGAGGTCAAACTCAAGCTCCGGATTATGAAACAGGGATAAATACTCCTGCTCCTGCTCATGCGTTGCATCAACTGACTTTCCTTCCCTGATTATATTTTGTAGGATTTGATCCATTTTTTTTGCTTTAGAGGTAATACGAATTAACAATGAAAATTACTCATTTGAAATAATTATTATTTTTTCATTACTAAATTTTTAACAATGAATTGATCACTCCAGTTTTTTCTCTATTCCATTAATGGAGGTATAAAGATAAAAAGGGACAATCTTAGCAAACAATATGGGAATAAGGTTAAGGTCGGGTATTCAATTTCCTGGCAGGAACAAATTATGAAAGTTGGATTCTAAGTTTAATATAGCTTTTGTATCCCTAAATTATAAAATGAGATATAGGCTGTATAAATACTGTTAAATTGTTAAAAACCATGCAGGCTGGGGAACCTCTGTACTATTTGCAATGCAGAAAAAAGAACAGTATTGCGGCAAGTGATCCGGTTCCAAGTTTCTCCTTCAGCGATGCAATCGCGCGATACAGCTGATTTTCAACTGTTCTGCGCGAAAGGGTAAGTTGATTGGCTATCTCATCATTCGATAAACCATCCTCCTTACTTAAGCGAAAAATACGCTGACGCTGTTCAGGCATTTTGGCAACAAGTTGCTGCAAATTGTCCAGCATCTCATTATAAATAACTTCATGCCACGTATTATCGCTATACACCGGACTATCTTTTTCGGAATAATCCAGATAGGCCTTCTCAATATTTTTCCGTCTTATAAAATCATAGATTAAATTAATACAGATTTTGAACAGGAAAGATTTTATATTTTTTGAACTATCGAGGGTGGAGCGGATATCCCAGAGTTTTAAGAACACTTCCTGAAGCAACTCTTCAGCATCGGCTCCGTTTTTAAGATAGGATAATGCAAACGCATGAATTTTTGGACCATAGCTATCATACAAAATATGGAAGGCCTCTTTGGAACCACCTTTTAATTGATCAATGATCCTATTATCCTGATTTATTTGTTTGGTTTCCATTAATCCGGTGAGATAGTTGTGACAAAGATAATTTTATTTCGCAATCCGAATATAAAATGCAAAATTTTCAGGTTTTAAATAAAAAAGTGTCTGGTTTTAAAATTTACACAAGTAATCTATTATTTAAAACTCATTTTTCCCGAATTTTTCATTCATAGGAGTCACCGGGAGAGTGTTCAGATCATGAATACTCTCCCGGTGACTTTAACCTGGCGACCTCCTCTTGCTAACACTGGATATTTATTCACTCATAAATCTGAATTTCACGCTTCCAAGATTATCAGGTTTTGAGTTTTCTGTTTTTGATACAGCACCTTTGAGTTTTCCATCTTTACCTTTTATAACACTTATCTCCCTCCATGAAAACGCCCCCTTCTCATAATCAAAGGTCTCCCCATCATCATCATACAATTTATAAGAGGCCTCTTTGGCTCCATAGAAACGGATAATCAGATTATTCTTCTCTCCCCATTTCAAGGAGTTACCATCAGCTTCAAACATTGGAATTATTCCGCCATCTCTCACATATACAGGGATTTTATCCAATCCTGGGGTTACGCTGATCACCGCTGCTTCGCCCGCAAACTTTCCGGTATAAAAATCAAACCATTTTCCTTCTGGAAGTACAACCTTTCGTTCAGTTTCACCGGTAAAGAGCGGTGCTACCAACAAATTATCCCCAACCATAAACTGATCCTTCATCTCTTTGCGGGTTGCCTCTGCATACGGATTTTCGGTTGAACTTAACTTTCCTTCAACCTTATCAGAAACTGTGGTGAAACCATCTACAAGATTCATCGCACGCATCGGTGGTCGTCCATAAAAGGCATATTCAGCAAAACAGGTATAAATATAGGGAATCAGCTGCATACGAAGTTTTGCAACATCGGCCACCTGCTTTTCCACTTCAGGAAACGACCATGGTTTTGTACCATCAGACCAGGCATTAAGCATGGCCAATGGCGAAAAGCACACCGTTTGCATGCGGCGTAACCACTCCTCGGCAGTCGGTGAACTCCTAACTTCGGGTGTCCAAAGCACACCAATAAATGAACTGTTTATCAAGGCCGTAATAAAATCCCGATGGCTGTAATAGTCGTTATAGATCACATAAGGGAAAGAGACACCTCCGGCATTCGATGCCCTGACCAATCCATAAGTCCGTTTGTTTTGCTCCCTGTAAAGCTGTGTGGTCATTTTCTGCATCATCAGGCCATAAAGCTGCCGCATCTGTTCTGCCGGAATTCCGGATGGAAAGCGGGCAACATCGGGCCAGAGCCAACCATCGAAGCCATCATTTTCATCCATCTTAAAACCGCTGATCCCGATATCAAGCTGATGCTTTTTCAGATGATCTCCAATGATTTGATTCACTTCAGGTAAACCGTAATCAGGGATATACCCACTCCAAACTGTAAAGGATGCAGTAAAGGGTTTTAGCTTTTTGATCAGTTCAGATTCGGGTGAAATATATGGGTTCATCCACAGATTTGTCTGAATACCGAGATCCTTAAGCTGAGACACAAATTTTTCGGGATTGGGGAATCGCCCCTTATCCCACTCATAGGTACAAGGGTATGATTTACTTTGCCAGCCAGGCTCCAGTCCGATGACAGAGAGTGGAAACTGATGTTTTTTAAATTCTTTGACCTCATTTAAGACAAGACTGTCTGAATATAAGGTAGGAGTCCGATGCCAGAATCCTAATCCCCATTTGGGTGGAAGACACCCGCCGCCGTTATAGAGATTAAACCGGCTCACCGCATCCAGGGTCGTCGGACCACCAAAAACCACGATTTCAACCCCTTCAGCCGGGACCAGAACTGAGATATTATCAGAATAGGGTTGTGAAGTCCACGATTTATCCGTGTTCCGGTCCCTGGAATCCATCGGAACTTTACTATCCCTGGTTACCGCAGTGCCTACCCAAATATCCAGATATCGGGCCGAATTAATAAAAACACCATACCCTTTTGATGAGGCATAGAAAGGAACGGGTGCATGATTGCGCCCGTTATCAGTCCCGTTATAATGATCCATATGGAGCCGGAGAATCCGGCCGCGCTGCCCCACTGTCTGAAAGTTCAGCCCCAGACCAAAAATCTGTTCACCTGGTTCCAGCGGGAACTGAAGGTAGGTCTTTCCGTCAAAAACAGTTGTCTTAATCTCATTTTCTGAAAGAGGGAAGGCGACATCAGCCATTGCATTAATTGCATCCAACTTTGGCTTTACCCCCGAAACAGCTGTGAAATTAACAGATTCAGGATGACCGGCTTTGGCAACCCACACACCGGCTGACATTTTTGCCCAGTGCAAGGTCTGAACCTGAGCATTCGACCTGACCGGCAGTGACATTAATCCGATCAATATAAAGATGATTTGTCCCTTAATCAAATATGTTCGTTTCGTCATTGGTAGTCGGTTAAAGTATTAGTATCACAAAAAAGCCATGATTAAAATATCGCCATTCAGGAATGAAAATATCGTAATCATGGCTTTAAAATCACCATTAAAGAAACGAATTATCCGGAAATAAACTTACATTTAGTTCTGATTTAATAATTTGATCCGTTTGAGGTTCTTTCTCCGTTTGATTTTTAACCGCACTACATAGTCCATATAATATAAGGCAGGAACAAATAGCAACGTAAGGAAGGTAGCAAAGCTTAGACCAAAAATAATAGTCCAGGCCAGAGGTCCCCAGAAGGCAACATTATCCCCACCAAAGTAGATATGCGGATTTAACTGGGTAAACAAGGTCACAAAGTTGATGTTCATACCTACTGCAAGGGGAATAAGACCAAGCATTGTTGCAGCTGCAGTTAAGACCACCGGTGTAATACGGGTCCGCCCTGCCTGAATAATTGCCTCACGGGTTTTATAACCCCGTTTCATCATTACATCACAAAACTCAACAATCAAAATCCCGTTTCGAACCACGATTCCGCCTAAGGCCACAACTCCAAGCCCGGTCATCATAATCACAAGATCCATCCGGAAGATAATCACTCCAAGTAAGACACCGATAATACTGAATATCACCTCACTTAGAATAATGATTGTTTTGCTGATCGATCCAAACTGGGTAATAAGAATAAAGAAAATAATACCCAACGCAATGATCATCGCCTTCATAAGGAACGATGAGGTCTCATTCTGGTCCTCCTGCTCACCGGTCAGTTTAAACTCTGTACCCTCATGCACACTAAACTTTGCAGCCTCTTTCTTGATCCTTGGAACGATATCATTGGCAGAAAAGCCTGAAAGGACGTTTGAAAAAACTGTAATTACCCGTTTCTGGTTTAACCTTTTGATCCCGGCATACGAAGTGGAATAATTTATTTTTGCCACCGTCGACAAGGGGATGCTTCTCAATAATCCGCTATTCATGTCGCGGTAAGTTATCTGCAAATTGATCAGGGCATTGATATTATCCCTTGTCGCCTTATGGTAACGCAGCGTGATAGGATACTCATCTTCATCCTGCTTGAATTTTGAAACCTCTTTACCGAAAAGGGCAGTCCTGATTTCAAGACCGATCTGACCGGTTGATACCCCTTGACGCAAGGCACGTTCACGGTCGATATCGATGATTATTTCGGGTGAGTTCATCTCAAAGTCGGTCTTCAACTCTTCGACACCCGGAATCCTCAAAGAGTCGATATAATCTCTAAATGCAGTTGCATCAGCAATCAAGTTTTCAAGATTTTGGCTCGTGACCTCAATATTGATCGGCTTTCCTGTTGGGGGACCATTCCCATTCTTGTCAACAGTAATCTCGGCTCCGGGAATATTTCCAACACCAGCCCTGATCATCTCCATATATTTGGTGGAAGATATACCTGTGCTTCGCAATTTATTCTCGATAAAATTGACCGAAATTTTACCCTTGTTAAAAGGCTTTCCGGCAGTTGTAAATCCCTGTTCTTCTACGCCAATTGTGACGTTTGAGATAATGGATTCTACATCCTTGTTATTTCTGCCAATAACCTGATAAACCCTTTTTTCCGCAATTTTAGTGACACTGTCCGTAACCAATTGATCAGTTCCACCAGGCATCTTGATATATACATAAACATTATTCGGGTCATTTTCAGGGAAGAACAGCACCTTCGGTTTTACAATTCCGGTTAGAAAAACAGTAAAGAAGAACAGGGCGATCATAAAGCCAAGCATCCATAATGCGCGCGTGCCTCCGAGTACCCACCGGATACTGCGCTCATACAGATCCATAAACGAGGGCCAAAGTTTTTCCTGGAATCCTTTAATCCAAAAGCGTATGGCATATTCGTAAGCAACAACCATAAGAATCGCAAACACAAGGAAATTGGCAAGACCAAACATCTTAAAGGCATAGAATATCAGAGCAAATACAAACACCACAAGCAGGTATTTCCTGGTTTTTCTCCAAAGTGTCTTCGTATCTGCGTCAGCATCGTATTCATGCTGCATAAAGGAAACTGCAAAAACAGGATTGAAAATATAGGCGACGAAAAGCGATGCAAACAGCGTAATAATAAGTGTTACAGGAAGATAATGCATAAACTGTCCGACAATTCCAGGCCAGAAAGCGAGTGGGAAGAATGGAGCAAGTGTCGTTAATGTACCTGATAAAATTGGCATAAAGACCTCTCCTGCAGCCATCTTCGCCGCAACCTTTATATCCGGATTATTTCGATGAAGCCGGTGGGTATTCTCAATAACCACGATGGCATCATCAACCACAATCCCCAACGCAAAAATAAATCCGAACATCACAATCATATTCATTGTGAAACCAATCCCCGGAAGAACAAGGTAAGCCACTGCCATGGAGAGCGGAACCGAAAGACCAACAAAAAAGGAGTTGGTGAAACCCATGAAAAACATAAGTACAATAGTCACAAGGATAAACCCGATGATAATCGTATTGTTAAGTTCTTCGAGTGTATTTCGGGTAAAGCGACTCTGATCCCCCGTCACAGTCATGGTCAGATCAGATGGAAACTCTTTTCCGATAAGTTCATTGTCAAGAATGTCCTTGATATGGTCTGAAGCATCCAACAGATTGGCGCCGCTTTTCTTAATTACATTTAAGGTGATCACATTATTCCCGTCAAGGCGGGCAAAGCTCTCCTGCTCCTTGAAGTCGTCTTTAACCTCTGCAAGATCACTTAACCGGATAAAAGCTCCGCTTGAAGAGTGGATAATGATATCCTTAAGTTGCTTAACCGTTTGAAACTGACCCTTCAACCGAACAGTGTTTTTTGTCCCGTTGGTAATGATCGTTCCTCCCGATATGGTAATATTCTCACCGGCAACAGCCCTCTCAATATCACTAAAGGTGACCTTTGCAGCCTGCATCTTAAAAATATCGGCTTCGATCTGAATCTCACGTTCCAGGGCCCCAACGATATCGACACGTGTGATCTCTTTCACCCCTTCAATCTTATCCTGGGCAACATCGGCAAATTTCTTGAGTTTATCGAGACTATAGTTCCCTGAAATATTGATGTACATAACAGGAAACTCCGAAATATCGATGTCGAGCACCTGAGGCTGATCGGGTAAATCGTTTGGAAGATCTGTCTTCGATTTATCCACGGCATCCCGAACCCTCTGCTTAGCATCAGGAATAGATATCTTGGGATCGAACTCCACAATAATAGAGGAGAAATCGGGCACAGAATTACTGGTTATCTTCTTAACATCCCCCAGCGATTTTAGCTGCTTTTCAATCGGACGGGTCACCAGATTCTCGATATCCTCAGGAGAGGTTCCCGGATAGGGGGTATTCACCACGATATAGGGAATAATCACCTGTGGAAACTGCTCCTTCGGGATTAAGACATAGTTCATAAGTCCCAGAACGGATATCAAAAACGCAAGTACATAAATACTGGTTTTATTATCAATTGCCCAACTCGTCGGGAGGAACTCTTTTATTTTATGTTTACTTTTTGACATAACTAACAATTAAATCAGGTTAATAGGTGATTTGTACGCCCTCGTTCAGGCTCTGAAAACCCGCAGTAATAACTTTATCGCCCTCTCCCAATCCTTCAAGGATTTCAGCTGATCCGTTATAATCCATTCCCTGCTTCACGACACGACGGGTAGCAATATTCTGGTTATTCTTTTGTACTGCCAAATAGACAAACTTTCCCTCTTTATTGCTCTGGATAAAGTTCACCGGGATACAAAAAGCCTTTTCGTTAGTGTAATCTTTAATCTTCACATAAGCAATCATATTGGCGCGCAGTGGAACCTCATGGGATTGAATTTTACATTCTACCTGAAAAGTGCGGTTTGTAGGATCAATAAAATTACTTGCAAAAAACAGGGTGCTCTCGATTTCGGTTCCAAGATCAGGAAAACGAACAATTACTTTATTCCCGTTTTGAATTCTCGAAGCGTAATTTTCGGAAACATCAGCTTTGATTTTTGCCACATTCATATTAATAACACGGATAGCCGATGTGGGAGTTCCTGGTGATGCCATTTGCCCCACTTTCAAAGGAACACTTTCAACAGTTCCTGAAATCGGCGATATAATTTTGGCCATATCTATTTGACCCTGAAGTGTTTTAATTTTATTCTCAAGCGCTTCCTTGTTTGTTTTGGCTTGAAGAAACTGAACTTCGCTGCCGATATTCTTATCCCAAAGTGCTTTCTGCTTTACAAAGAGACTACTGACAAGGTCGTACTGAGTCTTCACCTCATCGAGTGACTGTTTTAATACTGCCGCATCAAGCTCAGCCAGAACCTGACCCTTTTTAATATTCGTCCCCTCTGTCACATAAACAGCAGTTACGATCCCATTAATCTGAGGGCTTACAGCAACATTCTGATCTCCATCCACAACACCCTGAACTTCAACATAGTGATTAAAGATGCAATTTGAGACTGCTTGTATTTTTACAGGAATCGATTTAATTTCGGAAGGATTTCCACCCGGATTAACTTCCCCTTCAAGCTTGGCGATCTTCACGGCCAACTCACTATGCTGAACTTTTAATTTTTCCAATTCCACCTTCTTATCGGTAGTATTGCCGCATGAACTAAGGATGGCTGCGATTGCCAGAGCATAAATAATGTTTTTCATATACTGATTATTTTGAGATTTTCTGATTGATATTGAATAATTTTTCGAGCTTGGTGCGTGCACCTACCACATCGTAAATGCCTTGATAATAGTTTGTAAGATTGTTTAGATATTGATTCTGAATTGTCATGAGCTCCATGCTGGAGGAGATCCCCTGTTTGTATTTTTCGAGCGTACGCTGGTAAATATTGTCTGACAACTCCTTGCTTTTTTTCTGAATCTGGAATTTATCGAGCTTGGTACGCAAATCATTCTGGCATTGTGAGGACTGCATTAATAAGGTGTTCCCAACATAAAGCCTGTTATTGATTGCCTTTTCAAAGGTCAGCCTTTTCTGTGAAACCGCTGCCATACGCTGGCCACTGCTAAAGATTGGAAGACTTAAGTTGATCCCAAATACATTCTTAGGTGCGAAATCAAAAACCGGAGTTTTCCATTTCTCCTGATGATCGTAAAATGCGTTGATGGTAGGGTAATAATTGGTGATTTCCCTTTTTAAATCATATTTTGCAAGCAACTCATTGGTAGACAACATTTTGTAATCGACACTGTTTTCCAGGATAAAGGGCTCACGGGCCAAGGCAGTTAGTGAAGTGACCTGAGCCTCCTCCATCCTGAGCGGATCAGTTAGAACTATCCCGATATTTTCAGCCAGACCCAAATGAATTTTCAATAACCGCTTACCCATTTCGAGGTTATTATCAATTTGTGAAATGGCATTCGTGATTGTATTGGCAGTCAAGTCCAACTGATCAACATCCGTCTTCTCTACAAATCCCTGTTTATACATCTCCCTGACATCGGCAGAGGTCTTGTCAACATTCTCCAGGTTCGCTTTTAGAACCTTACGACTCTCCTCTCCTACAAGGATCATATAATAGGTATTGGTCACCGACTCATTGATGTCAAGAACAGACTTCTCGAGAGACTCCTCCGACAGGTTATAATACACTCTGGAGGCCTTTAATCCAATCAGGTAAGCCCCGTTAAAAATCAACTGCGAGACCGTTAGGTCATACACAATATTCTGTTTTACACCAAGTTCAATCACTGCCCCGGCGGCAGCCTTGGGATCAAAATTCGAAGCTGGCAAAGTTGGCACAGTTGGCGTAAACTGGTATTTGGCTGTTCCATCAACATGCGGCAACCCAATTGCCATGGTTTCCCAGATCTTCTTTTGGGCGCTCTTCAGATCAAGCTGGGAATTCCTGATCGTTAAATTGTTTGCCTGAGCGATTTTCAATGCCTCATTCAGCGATAAGCGAAGAGAATCCTGTGCATCTGACCTCTTTATGCTTCCCAAAGTGATAAAGATCAGCAGGATAATGTGAATTTTCTTCAATAACATCTTAAATTTATTTATTAATTAGAATTTTTTAATGACTCAATAATTTCCATCTTCCTTTTTTCAAAAAAGGCAACACCAAGAGGGGTCGATATTGCTCGGATATGGTTTTCAAACATTACCCTGAACAGATCGTCAAAGGTGACATTGGCAATTTTACACACTTCAGCATTATTGTGAATTTCAACAAGATAACTCATATATATAGCCACAGCAGCCTCATTATTAAGATCCTGACGATAAAGTTCCTCCATGATTCCACGTTTCAGATTTAATGTCATTGATCGTGAGATGACTGCCAGTCTTTGATTATGAAACTCGTTGTAAAGCGATTCGTAATATTTCCTTAGCTCAAAAAGAATCATCGGATTAAACCGTTTCATCTCCTCATAGACCATGAGACTAACCTTAAAAAGTGTTTCAATGGCATTATCTGATTGGGAAGCAAGGAGGTTCATCGACTCAACCCATTTTTTCTGATCATACTCAAAAAGCCTTGTAAGCAAATCTTCTTTACTCTTTACAAACCTGTAAAGGGTTTTTTTCGAAATACCTAGCTTATGGCTAATATCATCCATATTGAGGTTCTTGATTCCATATTCAAAAAACAGGACCTTGATCTGTTCAAGCATCAACTCCCACTTCTCATTCTGGCTTTCTAATTCATTATCCATTGCCTTTTCTCAATTATCAATCATTTCAGAATGCAAAGTAAGGAAACATTTTACACTTAAAACGTTTCCTTAATGTTAAATGTTTCTAAAGTTTTCCATTACGACTATTTTTATTTCCTTTAAACTATACCTTTATTTGCAACAATAATAAATAACAAACGCAGGATCCTTATTTGATCTTGAACATTATTCTACTGTTTATCAGCTATAAGGTACAAATTTTTAGCGCTGTTTGAATTAATCATTTGATATTCCCTGTCGCTCACAAACACTCATTAAGCAATATTCCCAACCTTTTAATTATTGTGGGATCCATCATCCTCACTAAAACAACACAAAAAATGAAAACATATTTACTTAAAATAGCATTTCTGGTTGTCTTTTCGCTTCTCCTTAAAACTCTATTGGCTTGCGATATCTGTGGCTGCAGTTCAGGGAATTATTTTTTGGGTCCATCACCCCAATTTAATAAATACTTCATTGGGACCCGATATTCTTTCCGGAGTTTTAGTACAGTCTTAAAATCTGATAACAAACAGTTTAGCAAGGACTTTTACCAGACAGCTGAACTTTGGGGCGGTATAAAAATCAAACAACGATTTCAGGTATTGGTTTTTCTTCCTTACAATGTGAATCATTCGAAATCTGATGATGGGAATAGACTCAATCAAGGGTTAGGCGACCTTACATTAATCGGAAATTATTCGATTCTAGATAAACTCTCTTTAACAAAAGAGTCGAATGCTATTTCACAACAGCTTTGGCTTGGATTTGGTGTGAAATTACCTACTGGGCTGTATGCTATTGATCAATCGGAGGTTGTTTCGTCTGCGAATAGCCAACCCGGTACCGGAAGTATCGATTATTTGGTAACGACTTCATACAATCTTGTGATTGAAAATTGGGGAATTGCAAGTAACCTTAACTACAAGATCAATCAATCGGCCGCATCCTTTCATTTTGGAAATCGGTTTTCAGCAACGGCATTTGCTTTTCGTACGATACCCTTCAAAAGTAATTCAATAAGTCCAACAATTGGCCTACTGTACGAAAACCTGCAGCAAAGCGAATTAGCCAAATTAAAAATTGAGAGTACAGGCGGAAATGCCTTGCTCGTAGCTGCCGGATTAGAGAGTAAATTCAAAAATACCAGTATTGGCATAAATGCTCAACTCCCTATTGATCAAAATATCTCTGACTTACAGACAAAAATAAAGCTAAGGGGGATGGTCCATCTGACGTTTGCGTTTTAAAACAATTTGTAGCTATGCTTAACTTTAATCAAAAATTACAAACTTTGTTCTGAACGATGTAATCGAATCATACCATGAAACGAGCATCTTCTGCAAACACAAACACGGATGAATATCTCACATGCGAGTTACATCCGGTAATTAAAAAACAAATGATATAGGGATGAAAAAAACAAATGCAGCAAGAATTCTTGACAGACTAAAAATTCACTATGAACTTATTGAATATGTCGTTGATGAATCAGATCTAAGTGCAATTCACTTGGCAGAAACTGCCGGAATCCCAATTATACAGGTATATAAAACGCTTGTTCTGGAGGGAGATAAAAATGGATATATTGTCTGCATCATTCCCGGCGGGGAGGAGATTGATCTGAAAAAAGCAGCAATTGCCAGTTCAAACAAAAAGGTGGCGATGCTAAAGCTGAAGGAACTTGAACCGTTAACCGGATATATCAGAGGGGGATGCTCACCTCTTGGAATGAAAAAACCATTTCCTGTATTTATTGATGAATCAGCATTCAATCATGCTCTTATCTATATCAGCGCCGGGGTCAGGGGAATGCAGCTCAGACTCTCTCCAACTGATTTATTGATTGCATGTAACGCAAAAAAAGGGGCTATAACCTGATCTGCAATAGCCCGGGACCAAATGTAAAAGTTAAAGTGATTATTGCAAAATTCAAATCATACCAGTTAGAATCTGCATTTCTGTTTGAAAAGGAAAAGAGATTCCAACAAATAACCTAAAGCCTAATTGCCTAACAGTCTAATCGCCTAACAGCCTCCCCCATGTCTCTTACATAACTCGATAAAAAACAAAACCCGCTCCGGTGAAACATCATGCTGAATGATATGAGCCGGAGCAATCATATAACCCCCATCCCTTCCAAGAATGCTCATTTTTTCAACTATATCCCTTTCCAACTCTTCGTCGGATCCGTTTGGTAATAAATCCTGCTGATCGATCGCTCCCCAAAAGGAGAACTTATCCCCAAAATTATTTTTCATATCCAGAGGAAGATGACCCGGAACTCCGGGTTGCACGGGATTAAATACTTCGAAACCTATTTCACGGATATCATCCAATAAATCGGCCACGGCACCATCACAATGCAAAATCGGGATGATATCGGGTTTGGCCTCCTTAAAGCGGTCGACCATCCGTTTATAGACCGGCTTCAATTGATCCCTGAAAGTTTCTGGAGGCATTATCAGGCTTGTCTGTGTCCCGAAATCATCTCCAAACCAGATGGCATCTACACCTGCCTCAATTAACTTTAATCCGATTTCGATCTGATAATCGGCACATGCCTCGAACAGCGGAATCACATATTCGGTCTCCATCATCATATCCACCAGTAACTTCTCCATCCCCACCAACTGATGTGCCAGTGAAAAAACAGTAACCTCGATATCCCCAATGATAAGATAATCACTTTTATATTTTTTTGCCAGCGCTTCAGTATCCCTGAAACGCCCCGGAGCCATCGGATCAGGAAACCGGTAGGCTTCAATATCCGCTTTGGTTTCTGCATTGGCTAACGGATAGTCAACCACCTCAACATAGATATCACCCTGACGCATCCGCATACCATATTCGTTGAGCCAGGTGCCGTCATCAGCTTTCTCAATCTTATAATTATCCGATACTGAAGCGCCGGTAATCACAACATCACTTCCCATAGCAACACGCAGTTCGTTTGCACTTATGCGATAGGTAACATCTTCATAAAGATTCTCAGTATACCTGACAGGAATATTTAATATCTTACCAAAATGATCAGATAGGGTGCGGCAAAGATCAAACTGAACTGGAATCCGGTCGGGAACTCCATCAATACGTTTGAACGCTCTTAAAACCCGTTCGCGTGAATTCATAAATCGGAGAATTAGATCAATCTTATTTAGGACAATTCTTCAAAGATAAGATACAAAATTAAACATAGGATGACTTTTAAACCATATATTTGTAATCTAAAATCTTTCTAATATGGCAACTTCTCGTCGGACATTTCTCAAAAACAGTGCGGTTCTTCTGGCTGGCACAACCCTCCTTTCCAAATCAGCAATTGCTGCTCCAAACCGGTCTCAGATTGTTGGGGTCCAGCTCTACTCGGTACGCGATGATATGAAAAAAGATCCGATTGGAACACTTACCCAGCTGGCTAAGATCGGATATAAAAATGTGGAACATGCCAATTATGTGGATCGCAAATTCTATGGATACAGCGCCATTGAGTTTAAAAAAATACTCGATGACCTGGGATTGAAGATGCCATCGGGCCATACCGTAATGGGACCAACCCATTGGGATGCCGCGAAGAAAATCTTTAGTGATTCGTGGAAATACACCATTGAGGATGCAGCATACCTTGGACAGCAATACGTGATAAGCCCATCGATGGATCAGAGCGTCAGAACAAATTATGACGAAATGCTCCGTTTCCTGGATCTTTTTAACCTTTGCGGAGAGCTTTGTCAAAAATCAGGGATGAAATTTGGCTACCATAATCACTCTTTTGAATTCAGTCAGAAACTCAACGACACCAAGGTTTTTGATATCATGATGCAACGGATGGATCCAAAACTTGTGGTGATGCAACTGGACATTGGAAATATGTATATCGCAGGAGCAAAGGCACTTGACATCTTAGGTCAATATCCCGGAAGATTTGAATCGATGCATGTGAAGGATGAAATTGCCGTAACAACTGCCGAAAAATTCGAAAGCACTATACTTGGCGAGGGGATCATCCCGGCTCAGGAAGCAGTAAACCTTGGGAAAAAAATGGGTGGTACCCTCTGCTATATCATTGAACAGGAATCGTATCAGAATATAACACCACTTGAGAGTGTAGCGAAAGACTTCAAAATTATGAAAAAATGGGGCTACTAAGTTTCATAGAATGCATTTAATTAGAATACACTAATGTTGATTGTCATTTCGCCATCTAAGACACTGGAGTTCGAAAAGCCTGTTAAAAATATCGTATCCACACAGCCAAAGTTTGTTAAAGAGGCTTCCGTTTTAATCAAGCCGCTCCGTAAACTGAGTGTCGACCAATTGATGAACCTAATGGATATCAGCCCTAAACTGGCACAGCTGAATCAGGAGCGCTATTTTTTATGGCGCCCTGAATTTACACCTGAGAGTGCCCGGACTGCTCTGTTTGCTTTTCGGGGAGATGTTTATACCGGTCTCGATGCAGATTCGCTCACCGATAAGGAGATTACACTTGCACAAGAGAACCTCCGGATTCTTTCGGGTCTTTATGGAGTGATCCGACCTCTTGATCTGATCCGTCCCTACCGGCTCGAGATGGGAACCACTTTGGCAATTGGTAAAAACCGTAATCTTTACGAATTCTGGCAAAAGAAAATCACAGCCAAGATTAGAGAGGACCTGAATAAGAGCAACTCAAACCTTTTGATTAACCTGGCTTCAGTGGAGTATTTCAAGGCTGTGGATCAGAAAAAATTAAAAGCCGAAATCGTAACGCCTGAGTTTAGAGAGGGGAAAGAGGGAATTTACAAGATGGTCTCTTTCTTTGCAAAAAAAGCACGTGGTATGATGACCCGTTTTATACTTCAAAACGGGATAGAGGAGGAGGAGCATTTGCGGGCATTCGACAGTGAAGGATACTGCTACAACAGCCATCTTTCCGAAAAAGGGAGACCTGTATTTACCAGAGGATAATGAAATTAAACCAGATTATAACAAAGTATTAGGCGAGTAAAATATCAGCAGGAATTTTCAACCCCTTATAAAGAGATTTCACCATTTTAAGTGTCAATTTTCTTTCCTTCAGAAAATAAGAAAAAAATAAATACGACATTATATCGCTTCTATTACCTAATTATCTTTTTTAAATTCATTATTTAAAAAATTTGACAAAAAAAAGCCTCACTCAACGTAAGGCTTTTGGCAAAAAATGTCTTATTTTATATAAACTATACTAGTTTAACATTTACGGCATTTAATCCTTTTTTTCCATCCTGAAGATCGAAAGTTACTTCGTCATTTTCTCTGATCTCATCATTCAAACCAGATACATGCACAAAATACTCTTTGTCTGATCCACTGTCCTTAATGAAACCAAATCCTTTGGAGTCATTAAAAAATTTAACTGTTCCTTTATTCATTATTATAAAATTAATTCGGCGCAAGATACGATTAATTTTCAATATAAATGTTTTAATTTAAAATAAATACCTGAAGTGCAATTATGTGGGATTTCCCGAACGGGTCAGGTTGCTGGTGAAGCAGGACCGAATCATCTATTTCGTTAATCATAAGGTAGGTTCTCCTACCGGTTACCATATTCACGACACCTCCTTAATTAATTAATCCATAGATATCCGGCCATAAAATCACCTTATCACCACTCACCGTTACCGGCAAATAGACAATAAAAACTCCGATTTTCTGAGGTAGTCGTATCGTTTTCGATTGCATATTTTTCTTATCCCGTTTTAACTCCTTGATATCTATCTTGTCTCCTGCCAGGTATCTGGCTAATTCAAATGCCTTTTCAAGCCTGATGCAACCATGACTTAAAAACCGGTTCTCCCTGGCAAACAAGGATTGCGAGTTTGTAGAATGGAGGTATATGCTGAAGGGGCTTTGTAAATTAAATTTCAGAACGCCTAAAGAATTCCGGGGCCCGGTAGCCTGTCGGAACAAATAAGGGAAGTTGTTTTTATTGTAGTTCTTCCATACAATGAGGGAATCTTCAATTAAATTACCTTTTATGTCTATGACCTCAAAATCATTCTTTTCCAGATAGTCAACATTGAGTTGCACCTTGGGAAGGATCTCCCTAACTGAAATTGAATGGGGCACATTCCACTGCGGGAAGGTTACGATACTCGTAAAGTAGGAGGCAATAGTTGGAGATGGAGACGTTTTCATACCAACTATAGCGCGCATCTTAAGTTTAAGAGAATCATTGCAGTAATAGGTTGCCTCCGCTGCCGGAATATTTGCAACAATATACTCTTTTGGATGATTCACCACCAAATACCTCCGGTAATTCATCGCTACGACAACTTTTTTAAACTTTATAGTATCCTTTGTCCCGATTGAGTCGTTCAGAAATTGTTTCAATCTCTGGTAATCATGATCCTGACACTCAAGACGTGATACCATTTGCGAAACCGATTCCCTGGAATTTGAATTGAGTAATTGGTCAATATAAAAAGAATCACGGCTACTGTTTACCCCATCATATGCAAACCGGATATTTCCCTCATGAAGTTCTTTGATGAAATTTAACACCCAACCTGTTATTTGCCTGTCTCTTTGCTCTTTGTAAATAAAATCAAGATTCTTATTGGTGAGCAATGCCACCCGAATCTGATCGGATTGAAGTTTATTTGAAATGATTCCCAAATCACGTGAGCAAGCTATCATTGTCAGCCATTCGGTTGCCTTTTGAATGTTCTGATCGGATGAAAACCAAAAAAGGGGGTTTTGATTAAGGGTATAGAATTTTTGTACCATAGTCTCCTCCATCCTCTCCGGTTGTTGCGCAAAACTATTGGTTACCAAACAACTAACAAAAACTACAGAGAGTAAGATTCGATATAATATTAAATCATTTCCCCTGAACATCTTATCGGTCATGCTATATATAAATATACTAAATTTTTTACTATTTGTTCCTTCCCGGCCTCGATTCTTTTTGTTGTTCATTCGCATTTCTATTCTGTGGTTTTGAACTGTTTGGTGGCTGGGTGCGGTTAATATTGTTTTGCGGCCTCGCTGCTGCTGCAGGTTGTTGCCTGATATTATTACTTGCAGGAGTAGCTGTTCGCTGCTGTTGCACCGGTTGCGCTTTTACCCGATTATTCGGTGTCTTCACTTCCGCAGGTTGCTGCCTGATATTACTATTGGCAGGTGTAACAGTTCGCTGCTGTGGAGCAGGTTGTGCTTTTACCCGATTATTCGGTGTCTTCACTTCCGCAGGTTGTTGCCTGGCATTACTATTGGCAGGTGTAGCAGTTCACTGCTGTTGAGCGGGTTGTGAATTAACGGGGTTAATGTTCTGAGATTCCTGACTACGGGGTTGAACGATTCCCCTTCTTTCAGATGGTTTTTTAACATCATTCAGATCTGAAATTCTACCTGGTGCAGGTCTGCTCTGGCTACCAACACTTTTTTCAACTTTTGGTCGGTAAATCCGCAAATCTCCGTTGTTCTGGTCTTTACCCGGTCTGCTGTTCTCCCGAATTGTGATTGGTTTTATCGTACGTCCAACGACTCTCTGAACATCTTCCCTGGCGGGTCCGGCAACATAGGTTGTATTTCTGTTATCGATATAGGCTGTATTAATCACTGAGGAGTTGCCAACAATCCGGGCATTCTCGCTTCGGTTAACGGAGTACTTGTATAGATCATGCCTTTCAAAATCGCGGTCCCGGACAAACATCCAGTGGTCGTGATTTCGATCATATGGTCTTCCAAAACTAACGCTAAGACTTAAACCGGGTTCCATTGGTGACCATCCAAAATAGCCGTCAGCCTTTCTCCAGTTCACCCATGATGGTCCCCATTCATTCCCGGGTACCCACAGCCATCCGTAAAAATTATCATAGCCCCACCGGCCATAATGAAATGGGGCCCAACCCCATTCATAATCAGAGACCCAGGTCCAGCCATAGTCTGTAAATTGCCAGTAACCGGCAGTCGAATAGGGGGCGAAATCAGATCCGACATCGGGTATCCAAACATATCCGTAATTCTTATAATTGACCCATTGCCCGTATGGGCTCAATTCATCATAGAACACCTGAAAATTGACCGGTTCCTGCTGTGCGAATGTCTGCTTTGGAAATATCACAAAAACCACCATTAATACAAATAGGGTTACCAAATGCCTGGAATACGGATTCATAGTAGCTTGAATTAAATAATCTGATGTGCTGAAAATATGGGGTGAATTAGAACTAATTACTGAAGCATTAAAGTCTCCTAACACTTAATAAAATTACGGGTAAACAATGGTCTGAATGTTACAGAACTTTTAGGAAAAGTTATATTATTCACACATCTCACTGCCAATTAAAATATGAAATTTCATACGTATTTCAAGAAAGCTACTGCAAATGATAAACATTGAATCGTTCCTTATGGGAGTTGAACATCTTATGATAGGGGAGACTCCATTCGCGTTAAGATTATTTCTTCGAATAATGAGAGCAGAGCCATCTTTGTTAATCGTATTTCCCCCGTTAAGAAGATTGGCTCCTCTGTAAAGGAGATTGATTCCTCTGCAGATAAATAAAATGATATCGTGCATAAAAGAAGAAGCACTCTTATTTGCAAATATTATTTAGCAAATAAAAATGCTCCGAAAATCATTCAAAGTGTTATTAATCAGCTATCTTACTCTGATTTTTACACTCTGACTCCACTCGCTTTTGAGGTCATTGGTTAACAGTTGACGGTTTTGGAAGAAATAAGCCCACCCGGAAGTTAAGCCACTTACCTTTGTTTTAGAGGTGCGGCTGGCAGGAATCAGTCTCCAGTTGGTTCCATCCTCGCTCATACGCCATTCGTGAGGACCGGCACCCTCACCAGTAAGGTCGACACTACCCTCTTCAGCGCCATCGTGAGCACTGTTCTGTTGTTTGCCATGTGGATTCAGTTTCTTTATCGACATCCCGGCAGCCGTAATAATTGCAGCCGCATTCTCAGGATCGCCATCTGCCATGACCTGCACTTCGATACGAAGTGCCCGAAGATCGGCTTTAACCAATTCGTGCGCAACATTCCGGGATTCAATCGTGGCTGTGGGTGGATTGGTTGCACATCCGGTTTCGACATCAAGAAGGGCGGTAATGTCAGTGCTGAGTTTTGTTACTTTCTCTGCCGAAGCTTTGAAGAGGGGGTTGTTTAACATTGCCTGGCAAATGGCCTTGGCAAACACAATAAAAGGACTAATCGCAGTAGGAAAATTTAGCGCTACAATAGCCTGCTTAACCAGAGTTTTTGCATTCATAAACATAGCATTTAAAAATTTAAACTAAAAAAAGAACGCTCTCTATACAAAAATATAACAATTTTTTCGAAAAAACCAACTCTGTGAATGCAATTATTATTGTTCATATCTTTAATGATATAAACCCATTACAAATTTGTTTTGATCCATTAAAGAGTTAATTTGCTTCGGTTTTGTATAACCTGCAAAATATCTACCTAAACGCTAATTAAATGGCCATTCAATCGCGATCGAAAAGTAAAGTAACTTTCACAGAAGAGATAAAACAGCTTAAAAATTACCTCTACAGCGAAAGTAACGAGGATGCCAAACGACCTTTATTGTACCCCCTATTCCAGAAACTTTACAGAGATAAATTTAAAATCGAATCGGACGCCTGTGGCGCTGATGTCTATATTGAAGGGCAGATTATTGTTGAGGCCAAGACTCACTATTCTGATTGGCTGGATGGTTTTTACCAGGCTTTGCATTATCATAAAAAACATGGCCTGGTCTATTCTGTTATTGTAGTGATCGCTCATAAATTTGTTGGTATCTGGAGACTAAATAAATTACCCGAGTTTGCCGTAATTCTTGCACATACCGCAAATGCCCAAATTGCTCCAAATGTTACAGGCAGGGAAAATGCCCGGAAAACTGCACAGCTCAATAAGAAATTAATAAAAGATTCAGCCATCTATTGGCTTGAGCCCAAAGATCTGGAAGGGAGTTATTTTGCCGGAGAAGCTAAAAGTATCGTATTCGAATTGCACGAAATCTTAAGTATTCTAAAACACCCGGGGGTCGAACGGCTCCAAATGAATACCCGGAATTTCATTGAACACATCGAATTATTAAAAAAGTATTTTGATCACCCTATTGACGCGGTTCATGCATTCTATTCGATGGTGGCATACTGGGATATTACCTCTACCGTTTCATACAACGAGAATTCGAATAAAATCTGCCTCGTTGGCTTCAAAGGACAGAAAAACAGCGATCAAATACCCATTGACCCTATCTTATTTAAAGAATTTAAAAAATTTATTGAAACACGTTATATTTTCACAAACGAAGGTTCGGGGTTAACGGTCGATTATTATTTCAGCCGTTTCGATGAGGTAATTTCGCGTATCGATCCGGAATATGTGAAACAACACGGTATCTTCTTTACCGATATTAACCTCAGTAAATTCGCACTTTGGTATGCCCAAAAAGTGATCAATGGACAATTAGACGAGCAATACATTTTCTTTGATCCTGCCGGTGGTTCAGGCAATTTAATTTCGAGCTGGCGTGGTAAGTTAAAACACAAAATCATTTCAGAACT
This sequence comes from uncultured Bacteroidia bacterium, assembly GCA_903918045.1. GTDB lineage: Bacteria > Bacteroidota > Bacteroidia > Bacteroidales > Prolixibacteraceae > JAAFHB01. The sequence goes on along the minus strand of CAIXCY010000154.1, from coordinate 33,545 downwards.
GCAACCCGACCTGCTTCGAATTATTGAACGGCGCATGAAAATTGATCCCTGGCATATCGAATCAGGCTTTACAATAATCCCGAAAACCAGCGACAATGAAGGTTTGAATTTCCTCGATTGTGATGCAAACCATTATCTGAGTAAATTGGAGAAGGAGTTAAAATTGAAGAACCTTGCGTTAGATAAGCCGATCGCATTTCTCCTTAATCCCCCTTACAAAAATACCGACGAACACGAATCAGCACGCGATAATACAAATGCCAATTACACGATTCATCCCTCTATACTCGAATTAACAGGCGAAGATGCCGGTAAAGAACGATACCTCGCCTTCCTGGGACAAATACTCAATATTTCGAAATTAAAGGCACAGGGTACCGAACATCCCGAATCGTTGGTATTGATTTTTACCCCCACCTCGTGGCTCATACCCCGCCCAACCTATGTTGCTTTCCGCAAAGAGTGGGATAAACACTTTTCGTATCTCGATGGATTTATTATAACGAGTAACGAGTTCTTTAAATTACAGGGCAAATGGCCATTGGCTTTTACCATCTGGAAATACAACTACGATGAAAACCGGACAAATAAAGTTGAAGTAGCCGATTATTCACATTTTAAACATCAGGATCTCAATATTAACTGGAATTTGGGCGATGAAGAACTGAATTTAGTTTTTGATACGAATTTAACCAATCAAAGAACGGTAAAGTTAGATAATTCCATGGGCTCCATTAAGGAATGGATCAATCAAACGATGTACGATTTCAAAAGAGACCCCACACAACGAGAACTTGGGAGCCATATAATATATGGGGGTCTGCCTTTAACTGATAAAAGGAGGCAAAACAAGAAGACATATGGTCTTTCTATGGGTGAATTTATAGGATTAATGGATGATGCTTCACCAGTTAGAGTAAAACAGGACAATTCACAAAGATTATCCAATTTACCCAATAGAGTATGGTTTAGATTTGATACCGGCTTTTTAGATATTAATAAATCGAAATGTTTTAATGGTCCAACTGATCAAAAAAGTTATTGTGCATATGATTTAACTTCTTCTCAAAAAACATTTTCATGGTATGCTATTTCAAAGACTTTAAATGGGCTATATCCTTTATGGGCAAATCAGTCTGATATTTGGAAACCTGATATTACTAATGATTTGGCATCGTATTGGTACTCTTTATGTTTTGCCTTTGTATTGGCCGAGAACCGTTGTGTAGTAACAACCTTCGAAAAAGATAATCCGGTTGCGGGAGCTCCTGAGATATTTATTGATAATCCACTTTGTCCGGCAAACCAGGAGTCATTCTGGGCAACAACGCTCGATCAGGAAATAACGGTTGATCATGGAATAGCTTATGAACTGGTTCAAAAAATAAAACTACTTTATAAAACCTGGAACCTGAATTACTGTAAAGGGCAATACCTTCGAAATGTCGGGTTAAAAGATGAACCCTATTTTAAATATTTCGATTATGAAGATTACCTGACCCCCTATTCCGGATTAATACAGCTGAAGAAATATGCCGTAAATGAAGGGCTAAAAGATATTCATGATCTGTTTACCGAAATTCAGGAACTAACTAAAAAGGTTAAAGAGGAGATCTACAGGTTGTTGGTTGAGGAATTCAAATATTTTGATTAAATTTGACAAACAAACCTGACAGGTTTCGGAAACCTGTCAGGTTTTTAAACTACAACACAATGCAACAACTGGAAGAGTTGACTTTTCAGAAATTCTACCACATCTACAACCGGGGAATAAATGGGTGTGATCTTTTTAAGGTGAAAGAAAACTATGAATATTTTCTCAATCTGTACGATAAACATATCTCACCAATAGCCGATACATTTACCTGGGTATTGATGAGGAATCATTTCCATCTGTTGGTACGAATAAAGGAAGAAGGGGAGATAAAAAAACCCGAAGGTTTACTTCCTCCAAACCTGACAGGTTTCGAAAACCTGTCAGGTTTAAGGTCACCGTCAGGTTTTAAATCACCGAAACCCCATCAATATTTTTCGAACCTGTTTAACGCCTATGCAAAAGGTTTCAATAAAACTTACGGACGTCATGGCGCTCTTTTTGAACGTCCTTTCAAACGTAAGGAGATAACTGATATCGACTATTTTAAAACTGTAGTCGTTTACATTCACAACAACCCAGTTCATCATGGATTTACAGAATATGCAATGGATTATCCATGGTCGTCATATCTGACTTGCATTTCGATTAAACCGACCCATTTGGAACGCGAGGAAGTTATCGGATGGTTTGATAATGAGGCAAACTTTAAAAACGCTCATGACAATCGTAAAGATGTGACAGATTTAGAAAAATGGTTGGGTTTGTAAAGACTACAAACCTGACAGGTTTTTAAATATTAAACGCCAGTTTAATCCCCCCGATCAACATATTCGCACCAAGGACTCCAATGACAATCCCCATAATTTTACCGATGATCAGTAGATTATTTTCGCCTAATAACCTTACTATATAGTTGCTGTAAATAAAGGCGAGGTAAGTGAAAAATATAATCAGGGCAAAGATTAAGATCGTGATAAATACCTGAAGCAGGTCAGCATTCACTACAAAATTCATTCCGGTAACAATGGTTCCGGGACCCGCCATGATGGGGATGGCCAATGGAGAGATCGCCATACTCTCATCAAATGCAGGTTTATCTTTCAGATGAGTAGCTGTTTTTTTCGTTTGGAGCATATCAAATCCAATATAAAAGATCAGAACTCCTCCAAAGACTTTAAATGAAGGGATAGTTAATCCGAATATTTCGAAAATATACTTTCCTGCCACGATGAAAGCAAATACGATAAGGAAGGCAACGATATTGGCAGTTTTTGCAATTCCCCTTTTTTTCTTCTCATTTATACCTTCGGTAAGTTTAACGAAAATAGGGATATTCACCAGCGGATTCATAATAGCAAAAAAGGCCATAAAGACAGTTAGTGCAAAACTCCAGTAATGTTCCATAGTATGCAAATATTTTTCTTAGTTTCCCGGATAAATCCGGATATCGCAAATGGGTGCAGAAACTCCCGCTTCACGACTACATTGCAAAGTTAATCTGATTTAAATACCTTTTTAATTGAAGGATATCCAAATTTTGAGATTTCAAAGCAATATGCGCATCGGGACGGATCAGGTAATAGCCCGCTTTTTTTATTCCTAATTGCTTATAAACGGACCTGGTTTCCGGAGTATTTGGTATCAACAGAATACCCAGTTTAAATTGTTCTGAGATTTGCTTCAACTCACCCGGCAAAGAATCCGCCAGAACAATCAGGTTAAGGGATGTCGGATCCAGTTTTTCAAAAATCGGGGCCCTATTCTCACCATCAGGCTGAATCAGAAAAGGCAGGCGGTCACCAGGCTTTGGAGAAGCATGAAAAAGCTTAAACCGTGATTCAGGATAAGATAATATACTCGACCTATAATTAATTGCGATCTGAGATATTGATCTGAAGAAGCTGTACCGAAAGATTTTACATCCTGAAATTAATGGGAAGATGATTGTGAAAAAAAATCTTAAAACATACGATCGGAAAAGCTTTACCCCAATATTCCCGCTTGTGAGTACCCTGAAAATAACATCGGCATAACGGGCAAAGCCTTTTGAAATACCAAGCCGTTCAGATGAGTAGGATTCCAGAAGTGAAGGTTCAGCCTTCTGTTTGATCACAAAAGCAATTTTCCACGCCAGATTACAGGCGTCCTGTAAACCCGTATTCATCCCCTGCGCTCCCACCGGTGTATGCACATGTGCGGCATCTCCAATTAAAAAGCAGTTATCAACACGAACCGATGCAGCATATTTTTGATGCGAACGGGTCACTGAAAACCATTCCTGACTTTGAATATGAATATTCATTTTTGTCCATTCCTGAAAATTATTCTCGACAACATCAAAGGTTAATTTTTTCAGGTTTTCATATTCCGATGGAAGGTTACTGTCTATTCTCCAACGGGAACCTTTAATCGGAAAGAAACCTGCAACTGAAGAATTTGAAAAAGCAAAAGATATTTCGTCGGGGCTTAATTCAGAATCGGCTTTACAATCCACAATAAATATGGAATTGGGGTAAGTTTTCCCTTCAAACGGAATATTCAGGATTTTGCGAACCGAACTATTTGCTCCATCAGCTGCAATAATATATTTTGAAAGGATAATCTGTTCAGCGCTATCCGGAAGGGTGACCATGGATGTAACCTGCCCATCTTCCTGGTTAAAACTCCGAAGTTGCACCTCTCTTTCGACCGAATATCCCCGATCCCTGATAAAGTTAAGTAACAGTTGTTCCGTTTTGGATTGTTCAAGCATCAGTAAAAAAGGGAACCGGGAAAGTGTTCCACCCAAATTTTTTATATTGGTAGCTGTAATTTTTTTACCGTTATAAAGGATGTTAATCTTGCTGGCAACAACCCCTTCCGAAAGGGCTTCACGGGCGATCCCCATCTGTTCAAAAATTTCAAGAGTTCGGGCCTGCACAATCAGGGCACCCGAATTTTGAGACGAAGAGCTGTTTTTATCAATGATTCGAAAAGGTATTTGGTGAATAGCCAACTGGCAGGCCATCATCAGACCAGCCGGACCGGCGCCCACAATCAGCACATCGGTTGAATTATCAGGGATATCGTTCATGGTTCTCTGTTTTTCCAACAATTAAAAATCGGAATATCCATTGCTCCTTAAGCGAATAATTTGAAATGGAGGATTTGATTAATAATTGATCCATTTCCCTAAATTTAAAACCCCGAAGTACCGAAATTGGTCCATCATTTCGGGCAAGTTTGGTACCGTTAAACAACCGGGTAAAAATCCACGCAGAATAGTAGGCTAGCCGGTTTCTTTTTAAGTCGTTAATCACAAAACCTACACCGGCCTCAACCCGGAACCAGTTGAATAAACTCAGCAGTTCATTATCGCTAAGATGGTGACAAAACAATGAACAAAGCACAATATCAACTGTTTTGTTATTTTGCAGATAATCGTGGTAATCACCTGTAAAACCAGATATTTCAGGATAATTAACACAATGAATTTTCAAATATTCAATTGCATCGCCATTCATATCGACTCCGGTAAGGCGCACATTAAATTTATGAATCCGTGCCCAATCGGCTATGACCTTTAGTGAATCACCACTACCACATCCAAGATCAACAATATGATAGCTTTTCTGCCGATCGGTAATCAGTTGCTTTATCCCCTTTAACGATATGGAATGGCCACCAGTAAAGCGATTGAGAATATCGAGTTCCCTGAGATTTTTATATAATAACCGTTTCGGAATATTAAGCTCATCGAGCAACTCCTTCTGGTCTGACCGATGGGTAAATCTATTCGTCATAGGTAAAAAGGGCAGATTCAATACTTAAACCCGGACCGAAACCAATTGAAAAAATCGTTTCTCCGGACCGTAGTTCTCCATTCATGATCTCATTCAATACAAACAATATTGTCGGTGACGACATATTTCCATAGTCAGCAAGTACGTTGTACGAATACTTCATCTCCTCGTCACTGAGCTGTAACTTCTTCTTTACAGTGTCAAGAATTTTTTTCCCTCCCGGATGAATCGCCCATTTGCCAATTGCAGAGGTGGAAATATTTAACTTTTTTCCTGCATTTAAAAGAATCGCATTCACTTCAGCACCAATCAGATCAGGAACTCCGGCGTCGAGGACCATTTCGAAATTAACAGGTGTTATATCCCAGCATATCAGTCCCTTCCCTTTATTTAAAAGAAGTGAATAAAACCCATTGATAGTCATCCCCTTCTGATGGCTGAGTCTTGCGGCTGAATCAGATACAATTACAACTGCGGCCGACCCATCCCCAAAAATTGTATTCGATAACAGATTGTCGTGATTATTTTTAGGCTGAAAATGGAGGGTACATAATTCGACACAAACGATCATTACCTTTGCATTCTCCTCCGTTTTGGCAATCATATCGCCAATTTTTAATGCATGAAATGCCGCATTGCACCCCATAAAATTAACAGAGGTATGAAAGATATCTGCCTGCAATTCAAACTTTTCAATGATTTGGCAATCGATGCCCGGCGCATAGATTCCAGTGCATGAAACTGTAATTAAGTGTGTAATTCCGAACTCTTTTACGGTTGTATTCAGTTTCTCCAGAGCATTCTCAATTGCAGAGGCAGCAAGCGAAATTGCATTCTCCTTAAATACATCCAGCCTCTTTTCGATTCCCGGCTTAGCTTGATCGTGAAACAGATTATTACCGGCAGATTCATTTTTCCCAAAATCAGGAAGCACAGAAAAGCGGGTATTTATCCCACTGTGATGGAACAATACATTCAACTTTCTTGATGCATTATCATCTCCGTAGGCCTCCTGCATGAAACCCAAAATATTATCCTGGCTTGTATTGTATTGCGGAACAGCCGTTCCAATGGAGATAATTTTGCTCATTTTTAAAACCAGGTGAAATGATTGTTTAAGATCAACACTACAAAATAGAGATTCATACAAGTAGATGTCAATAGGTTCATTGTCATCGTATTCTCAAAATTCGCGTGAGAGGTATCCCTTCGAACCTTGTTAAACCAAAGTGATAATTTAGCTATAACAGGCAACATTATAATTAAAAACAGCCACAAGGCAATTTGCTGATGCTTTAAATTAAAGTAATAAAATAAGAAAAGGGATGCCAAAGAAAATAACAAGGCGGAGAATATAAAGGTACCGACATACCCAAGTTTATAGCTGATACTGATTACGCCATCATTTTTATCGGCCTCGTGCTGATAAATTTGAGTGAGCGGATAAATACTCCCAATAAAAAAGCTTGCCACACTCATACAAATGAGATTATTGATCGTAAAATACGAAGTAACCGAAAAGGTTGTAATCGCGGATGATGCCATTAAATAGACAAATGCCCCCTGGAAAATGAAGACGGTTAAAAAACCGATTACAGGATATTTTTTCAATCTCACATTTCGGTAACTATAGGCCCTTGACATCAGGATAAATATTAAAACGAAAAGAGAAAAACTGGCAGAGATTAAAAATCCGGTCAGGACTCCTATCCCATCCAGAAAAAGTGTTGCATAAAAAAGGTTTTCTGAAACTTTAGGTGGATTTTTTAAACCTCCGATGCTGGTCTCATCCCGGTCCTGATAGCTGTTATATCCATTGCTTGAGGGAAATATAAAGAGGTGCAAAATAACAAATGCAATAACGGTAGTTTGCCAGTTAATAGAAAATGACTGACTTAATGCAAATAGAAAAACAGGCATCAGGAAAAACGAGAATGGCAAGCGCAGGTGTCTTACTGTATTTTTATCAAACCAGGATAGAATGAATATTTTGTCCATTAGTTTTTATTCATTAAACAAAATATATTCAAAATGGTTTTAATGAAAAGTGATCACTTTTCAGATCGCACTAATCCACGCAGCAATCTTCCGGAACAGGAGTATTCGGATTTATCCAAATATAAAATACATCTACTCCTCCTGAAAAAAAACCATCTGATTTACAGTATTTTCGAATTTAACAAGTTTCAGCATTACCGAGCCAACAACGCTAATATCCATTTTCACCAAAACCGGCAGGTGGTTCTCATCATCGGTTAACCAAAAAGTAAGATCATCCTGCGTCTTAAACATACGTCCAACCTCCACCACCGGGCAAATTTTTATGCAACTGATTTTCCCGAATTTAGTCCTGATCGTCTCCTTTCCTTTAAACCGGAGCCGGAAAGGAAATATTTCATCGGCAAAATACATATTCACAAAAATCACCTCTCCCTCTTTCATTTTTGAAAAATCGATGCGTCTCAGATAGTAAAAAGTGGAGGTGAGATCCAGAATCTTTTCAGGAACAGTGTGAACACCAGATAATTTTGAAGAAACGGTATTGTTTAACCGGTCGTACGTCACCTCATTGTATTTTGTGTAATGTCCCTCTTTGATATCCCGGGTCTGCTTAAAAGGAAGATTTGTCTCCTTGTCGAACCAGCTTTCATAGACATCCCTCACATTATAAAGGGTGTTGGCCATTCCTGTGGTCTCCCCGATAACCCGGGCATGATAAACTATCTTTTCATTGTATAACTCCTCTGAAAGGGTGAACGTTGTAAGGCCTCCAACTATAAAGCCATAGCGTATCTGATAAGTGAGGTTTTCACCGGCATTAAATGCAGAACTTGATTTCAAGGCGGGTGTAAATATCTCCTGAGCCCGGGTACAAAAAACACTTAATAATAGAATTATAATCAGACTTATATGGACTTTCATTTGAGGGATATTTTATCTAAACTACTGTATTACAATTTACATTTTATAATAAAACAACAAATCTAGTTAAATAAATGTTTGAACACAATCAAAGGATTAATGTAACGAACCATCTAAGGCAGTCTGAAATTTGATACAACAAAGATTCCCCGCAGTTTTTTAAACAACGGGGAACCAGCAAAAAAAATTATATCATTGCTCACATCAAATAAGGTGATCTCATATCCCTGATATATAATTTATTAGCCTCAATATCACCAACTACTTCGCCGGCTTTCGGATCCCATGTAACCTTTCGTCCGGTTCGAATGGCAATATCTCCCATATGACTGATTGTATCGGAGATCATTGCCTCATCGAGTGGACAAAGCTCTGCCTCTTTACCCCGGGCTACAGCCAGAAACCGTCTTCCCATGGTGTTATTTTCCCCCTCTATTCCACCATTTTGATGTTTTGGAAAATTATTTAGTTTTTGATCGATTTCGGGAATATCCGATTGTGCTGAGGAACGACTCAGTGAAATCCAACCCTTTGTACCGTAGAATGTTGTCCCATCTCCCTCTTTCCGGATCCGGTGATCAAGCATTCCTTTTAATGCAACATCGGTGCTTACAAAATGAAGCTCAAGACCATTCTGATAGTTGCAGTTCACATCCCATGAGAGGATGTTATTATACAATCCCCCGGCAGGCCAATACGCTCCACTCCCCTGGCAACTGTACTTTGTATTTACCTTATCCTTTAATATCCAGACCAATATATCCAGAGGGTGGGCCCCCCAACCTGCCAAAAAACCAATGCTGTAATCGTTGTTAAACCATGAGCTGTTATTTGTAACCCTCTCCGGACAATAGGGTCTTAAAGGGGCTGGCCCACTCCATCGTTCAAAATCAAAATCCGGTGGAATCGGAACCTCATTACAAACCGGAACCGGGACCTCATTTTTCCCGGGAGCCCAAACATCGACCCTTCCAATTTCACCGATAGCTCCGTTACGAATCAGATCATATCCGAGTTTCATGTGCGCTACAGTGCGTTGTTGAGTCCCGTAATGAAACTTTACATTATTCGCTTTGAGTTCCTTTGCAAGCATTAGGCTTTGCGGATAACTCAGTCCAAGTGGTTTTGCAAGCATAATATGTTTACCGGCCCGCGCAGCTTTTATCGCGGCAAGCAAATGCCAATGATCTGGTGTCGTAATATGAACTGCATCAATATCCTTACGTTGAAGCATTTCATCCATATCGAGGTAGGTTGAACATTGCTTTGTCGTAAAGTTATTCTGTTTATAGAATTGGTTGATTTTACTCGCGACAGAATCACGACGACCTTTAAATGTATCACATACTGCAATATTCATCGCTTCCCTTAACGGCAGGAAATAGGACATTAGTTCATCAGTTCCCCGTGACCCAACTCCAATATGCCCTACGACCAGACGGTCGTTGGCGCCTCTCCAGTTTGAACATGAACCAAGAATTGTTGGTAATACTGCGGCTCCAATTGCCCCCTTAACAGTACGCTGTACAAAATTCCTTCGCGAAATCTGACTACTAATTTTTTCACCAATTTTCATATCACATTGTTATTAAGTTATTTAATAAATAGCTTTAGATAATATCAGGATTTGTAAAATTACTTTGTAGATACATATTGGTCAAACTTCTGCTGCAAACGCTCTTTTGAAATCTCACCGGGTAACATCCAGATCCTGTAATTCAGGCGCAGTGTCTCCCCCCTTTTAAGGAGAATGCTCCGGTTAAACAATACTGCCGGACTAAAATAATAAAACGGCACATTCTGATCGCTGATTACATACCATCTTGTTGGGCCGGGAGTGAACTCCGGATGTTGAAGGATTGAGATCCCAGCTTTCTCATTTATTATGGAATTAAAACCCATATAGAGCCAGTTTCCTTTGCGGAGGTTTGCGCTGTCAAGCGGAGAGACTATTTTGGGCAACGTATAATCCTGATTAAACCGAACTGATAATCCCGAATAGCCTCCCCATGATTGGCCTCCCGGTTCTCCACTTATCGGCGTTCTATCGAGCAATACGCTATCTGCTAATGGTTTGAACAGGTGTTCTTCATCAATAAAATAGCTTTCATCCGGTAAAGGAGCTGAAACATGCAAGGTACGTTCCTCTTCCAGAACCGGAATCCCCTGAATAGGATGATAATTAAATTTCATGGCTATTTCAGCTGAAAAATCGGCATTGGTAACTACCTTCTTTTCTGTAATTTGGGTTACTCCTTCTGATTTATAACCGGTTTCCGGCGAATTATAACCGTTCATATATTCCCAATAGTTAATCCCATTGATAAACTTCCACGAAAACCAAAGTCCAAGATGCCACGGATGATCAGGAGGAGAAACACACGACAGATCCGAGTTTTTTACAATAAGCGGATGAAAATAGGGTTTTCCGAACCGGTTATTATAGTTATACTGCCAGATAATCCCGGAATTATTTTTTAAGGTGACAGTTGTATCAGTTCTTATCCAGTTGAAATGGGCTTTTGAATTTAGTTTGTTATCCGATACTTCTAGGCATGCCGGAACCGGGATTGTGACCTCACTCCCTGCACACCACTGGGCTGCACGCAACAGAAGTGTTTGAAATCCTGAATTAAGAAGCGCTCTTTCATCGTGCCCCAGCGTAGTGAAGAATGTTCTGCCCCTTCCGGTCTGATTGACAAAAACAGCAGAAACGTCAATCGGATGACCATCCTTTGCTTCTGTTGCTGATAATTTACCAATCGCTTTTGCCTCCGGGTAGATCTCACTATTCTCCCAAATTTCGTCCATAATATAAAAATCACCCATTCCCTTGGTTATCGGGTGGTTTTGATCAAATCCATAAACATGTCCCTTTGCACGGGGGCCGTGACGGGTATCCGTTCCCCATCGGCCAATTCCGATCTGGTGATAAGGCTCCCAATCATAAAAAGAGGAGGCTCCGGCATGAAATGAGAGTACTCCGCCACCTTCAATCACATATTTCATAAAATCACGCTCCCATTGAGCGCTCAATCTCAATTTATTATCGGGCCAGGTATTCCAATTACTGATGACTATCCTGAATTTCTTCAGTAAAGGATATGAAAATGTATCAGGCCTTTCTGTTATTGAAACATTAAATAGCTTTGAATCTTTAAATATTCGCCCTAGCAAAGGAGTTGTCTTTTGCCATTCATGATTATTCCTCCCGCTAAATATCAGAATTCTGATCATTTCATCCCTGGGTACAACAGAAGTCTGCCCCTTAACTATATACCATTGAAGCGAGGTGGAGAGGATCACAAGCAGAAAAAAAAGACTTTTCATGACGAAATTCCAATTTTAATTATGCAGCGAGAAGTCAGATCAGGTAAAGATAGGTTAGTTTATCCAAAGAGTAGTTGAAATTTATTTAATTTTTTTATTTCTATCATCCACCGCGTTCTAAAAATCTAACTTTCACGTTAGTTTGATTCTTGTTCAGGTTAGTATTATCTTTGCACCTCTATTTCGGAACCATATTTTAAAGAAATTTCCTTTCAATGAAGAATTTTAAACGAACGCTGATCACCTCTGCATTGCCCTACGCTAATGGCCCGGTTCATATTGGCCATCTGGCCGGTGTGTATGTTCCTGCAGATATTTATGCCCGTTATCTGCGACTCAGAGGCGAAGAGGTTGCCTTTATCGGTGGTTCCGATGAACATGGCGTTCCGATCACCCTTAAAGCTAAGAAAGAGGGGATTAAACCTCAGGATGTGGTTGATAAATACCATGGCATGATCAAAGATTCGTTTGAAAAATTCGGCATTTCATTTGACGTATACTCCCGCACAAGCGCTAAGATTCACCACGAAACAGCTTCTGAAATCTTCAAAACACTTTACGATAAAGGGGCATTTATTGAACAAACATCAGAACAATTTTACGACGAGGAGGCTAACCAATTTTTAGCTGACCGCTATATCACGGGAACTTGTCCTAAATGCAATTATGAAAAAGCGTATGGTGACCAATGCGAAAGCTGCGGAAGTACGCTTAACGCAACGGACCTGGTCGATCCCAAATCGGTCCTGAGCGGTAATAAGCCGATGATGAGGACGACCAAACATTGGTTTTTACCACTCGATAAGTATGAACCCTGGTTGCGGGAATGGATTCTGGAAGAGCACAAGGAATGGAAACCAAACGTTTACGGACAATGTAAATCATGGATTGATGGGGGATTAAACCCGCGTGCCGTTACCCGCGACCTTGACTGGGGAATTCCGGTCCCGGTTGAAGGGGCTGAGGGCAAAGTACTCTATGTCTGGTTTGATGCTCCTATAGGCTATATCTCTGCCACGAAGGAGCTTACACCTGACTGGGAAAAATGGTGGAAAGATCCGGAAACCAAGCTTGTACATTTTATCGGGAAAGATAATATCGTGTTTCATTGCATCATCTTTCCGGTAGTTTTAAAAGCTGAGGGTTCGTATATTCTGCCGGAAAATGTTCCCGCCAATGAGTTCCTCAACCTTGAAGGGGACAAAATTTCAACATCCCGAAACTGGGCAGTATGGTTGCATGAATATCTCGAAGATTTTCCGGGAAAGGAAGATGTACTTAAATATACCCTCACCGCTAACGCACCGGAAACAAAAGATAATGACTTTACCTGGAAGGATTTTCAAACCAGGAATAACAGCGAACTTGTAGCCATTTTTGGAAATTTCGTGAACAGAGCTTTAGTCCTTACAGACAAATACTATGACGGCATAGTCCCCGCTGCTGGAGAATTAACCCAATATGATCAGCAAACACTCGACGAAATAATAAACTTGAAACGGGAGGTAGAGAAATCAATCGATACCTACCATTTCCGTGAAGCCTTGAAAGGTGCTATGGAACTGGCGCGTCTTGGTAATAAGTATCTTGCTGAAATGGAACCATGGAAAGTTGTAAAAACGGATCCTGAACGTGTAAAAACAATTTTGAATACAGCCCTCCAGATTACGGCCAATCTGACAATCATTTTTGAACCCTTTCTTCCTTTTACGACTGAGAAACTGCGCGGATTTATGAACCTTGAGAAATTGGACTGGGATCAACTCGGCCGTACCGATCTGATCAGTGGAGGACATAAAATTAAAACGCCTGAATTACTTTTTGAAAAGATTGAAGATGATGCAATTCAGACACAAGTAGATAAATTGCTAGCTACAAAAAAAGTGAATGAACTGGAGCAGGCACAGGTAAGCCCTGCAAAGGAGAACATTGAATATGAAGATTTCGCGAAACTGGACATCCGTATCGGGACAATTATTGCCGCAGAAAAAGTCGCCAAAACTAAAAAATTACTCAGGCTCACAATCGATACCGGAATCGATAAGCGCACCGTCGTTTCGGGAATTGCTGAATACTTTGAACCCGAAAAGATCATTGGTCAGCAGGTTTCTATTTTGGTCAACCTTGCACCTAAAAACCTAAAGGGGATCGAATCACAAGGAATGATACTTATGGCCGAAAATGCCGATGGAGCCCTGGTCTTTGTTACTGCTGATAAGAAGATTAAAGAGGGCTCAGAAGTGAGATAAACCAGAATTATCATCCGTTTCAAAATCTGAAACCTATCCACATGGAAATTTAGAGACAAAAAAAAACCGCAGAATTCAATCTGCGGTTTTTTTATAATTTATTACTGCTTATTTCTTTGCTGCAGCAACTTTTTTTGCAGATTTTTTTGCAGGTTTTACAGCGGCTTTTGCAGGAGCGGCTTTAGCTGGAGCTGCTTTTGCAGGAGCTGCTTTTGCGGCTGGTTTAGCAGCTGCTTCAGTTTTAGCAGGAGCTTTTTTAGCAACTTTTTTAGGTGCATCCTGAGCGTTAACAGAGATCAAACCTAATACAAATACAAAACTTAATAATGCAAGTACTTTTTTCATAATAGAGAATTTTAATATTGTTTACGGATCAAATGTATTCCTTCGATCATGAAGGAATCATGAAGATTTATCCAATGGCATTAATTTTAACATTTATTAACGGTAATTGAATTTTAAACGTCGATCCCTCCCCCTTTACAGATTGAACCTCAATGAAGCCATTATGGAAACCCACGATACTGTTCACGATGGAAAGACCAAGACCATAACCCTCACCTGAAGCAGAATCAACTCTTTTAAAACGATTAAAGATATTCGAGATCTGATCATTATCAATTCCAATCCCATTATCGATTACTTCGATACAAAACGTATTTCCTGTTTCAAAGCAGATAATCCGAATCCTTCCACCATCTCTGTTATATTTGATGGCATTTGAAACAAGGTTGAACATCAGTATATATATCAGCGATTTGTTGATATTGGATAAGGTGTCATTAGGGTGAACCAAATTTTCGATTGTAATATTTTTCATCTCTGCCCTATCTTCGATATTGAGAATAATCTCATCCACAAGTTCTTTAAACTGAATCGTCTCATTTTTTGAGAACTGATCATTTTCAATTCTGGCAATTAAAAGCAGAGCCTTAATAATTTGCTGTAATCTGTTCAGATTATTCTGCTGATCCAGAATACTGGAAACAAATTTTTCAGGCAAATTAGCTGAGGTCAGCAGATTTTCAAGTTTGGTTTGCATGATCGATATCGGAGTAAACAGTTCGTGTGAGACATCAGCGGTAAATTTCTGCTGATTTTTCAGAATCGTTGTCACCTTGTGCATCAATTCATTCAGAGCATTGTTGAGATAGACAAAATCTGAGGTGGAACTTTTCAGCTCCGAAAAATCGAAGGTCTCGGGGCTTGTTATTGTCTTTAATTTTCGGATAATCATCTTATTCAAAGGGTTCAGCAGGTATTTATTGATCCCCACATCAAAAATTATTGTAATTAAAAGCACAACAAGTATGATGATGATAGAGATATTTTTCATCATTTTGTTCAGTGAATTAATCAGCTGAATGTTTTTACCAACTTCAAGATTGTAATATTGATTATTAATCTCAAATCCGTAATTAAGGATACGGAAATCAAAATCGTCACCTTCAATCTCTCTGGCTTCATCTGAAAATACGAGTTTCCCCAGACTCTCTTTTGTATCCAGGTCAATTGTAATGTATTCATCCTTCAACATATTATAGCTTGCATAAACGCTGTCTTTTTCAATGTTCAGGAAAGAATTTATCCCGATCTTTCCCACGATATCCATTGTTTTATCCTTCATCTTAATCAGGTCGTGGTCAGTCTGCCGCAAAGCTTGCTTATCAATAACCTGCTGCATAAGTATTAGCAGGATAAAGAAGATCATTATTTTGGAAAGCGCTCCAATTAAAGCGAGCTTGAGTTCAAGTCTCATCATAATTATTGGTTTCTAATAAGGTATAAAAATACGATAAGGATATTGATTTAATTGTGAGATCTCGATTTTTTCATGTAGGTTTGATGAATCAAGTTCGCATAAAAAAATTTAAAATGCATGTTTTAATTGTTGAGGATGAGATTCCACTTTCCAAAGAGGTGAGAAGCTATCTGGAGAAGGAGGGATTCTCGTGTGAAGAGGCACATACCGGCAGGATTGCATCTGATAAACTTTTCTCGAATAATTATGACCTCTTACTTCTCGATCTGGGATTACCCGATTATGACGGGATTGATCTGCTTAAGGAGTCAGTCAAAAATAATAGCAATACTGCTGTCATTATTCTATCTGCCAGAAGTGCCCTGGAGGATCGTATCAAAGGACTTAATATTGGAGCCGACGACTATTTACCCAAACCATTTTCGTTACTCGAGCTGAAATCGCGCATCATGGCAGTAATGAGGCGCAAACATGGAATCAGGGCGAATATAATTAACGTTAATAAACTCGAAATCGACCTGGATAAGCGAATCGTCTCTTCCGATGGGAATCAGGTTTCGCTAACCCGAAAAGAATATGATATTCTGAGCTTCCTTATCCTCAACAAGAACAGGGTGGTAACCCGTCTTCAGATTTCAGAACATATCTGGGGAGATATTATCGAGGAAAATTACAATTCAAATTATATTGATGTTCATATCAAGAATCTGCGCAAAAAACTCTCAGAATATTGTAAAGGTGAATTTCTGGAGACGGTTCGTGGTATAGGCTTTCAATTTATAGAAACTGAGTAGGAAAGTCAACAGGCATTGATTGAAAAAGTGACTTATACAAAAGGCTTCTGGCTGCCAGCAACTCGCAGCTGGCTGTATTTTCTAAACAGAAATCCTTTAATTCTTCAGAAACACAACCTTCGTTGTAAATGGATGATCCAGTTACCAGCCGCCAGCCGTCAGTTACCATCCGCCCCACAATTTAATGAGCCTCTTCGTGAAGAAATTTCCCGGAAATATATTTAACAGGCAGCCAGGCGGCGACAAAACCGATAAAAACTACGGAACAGAATATCATCAGGATATCAAGCGGGATAATTTTCATCGGATAAGCATCAATTATAAATGAACCTCCGCCTTGTAGCTTGACCAATCCGTAAGTGATCTGAAGCTGACAGATCGCAATTCCGATAAACGTTCCAATAACCGCTCCCAACAATGACACCGACCACCCTTCGAAGAGGAAAATATTACGAATCAGCACCCTGTCTGCTCCCATGCTCTGCAAAATTGAAATATCCTCTTTCTTGTCAATAATCAGCATCGTGAGCGATCCCACAATATTGAACGATGCTATAATCAGAATAAGGATAAGAATAAGGTAAACGGCATATTTCTCCCCCTGCATTGTTTTATAAAGATAATCGTGCTGCTGATAGCGATTCTTTACGATGAAGCGGCTGCCCAGTTTGGCTGAGATCGATTCCTGAACCTTACTCACTGAAGCACCCTCCCGTAATTTCAGTTCCACCGAATTAACCTTACCTGCCATTTCAAATAGATCCCTGGCAAATGAGATCGGTACAATCATATATTTTGAATCAAGCTCCTGTTGTACAGAGAATATCCCCGACGGATAAATATAACCCTGATTAAAACCCCCGGTAACAGATGGAGCCGCTTTTCTCCCTTTTTGTGGGACATAAATATTGATTGGATTCATAAGGTTAAGACTCGCAGAAAGATAATAGGCAACTCCTTGTCCTAAAACTGCATATTGCTTATCCTCCTCTTTGAGTTTAAACGATCCCTCCACAATCATTGTATCAAGCCCGGTCATTTGACTGAACTCGTCACTTACTCCTTTTATCGTTGCCAGAACCTGGCGATTCTCATACCTTAGAAGCGCATTATCCTCAACAATTTCTGAAAAAAACAGGATCTCCTTTAGTTTGCGAATATCTTTAAAATCTTGATTATAAGCATTAAAGCTTTTACCCTCCGCAAGTGTAATTTTCAGATCAGCATCAAAGGAGGAAAACAACGATTTGATCAGACTATCGAAACCATTAAAGCCCGATAATCCGATAATCAATCCTATCGTTCCAATCACCATGCCAGCCACCGAAATGGAAGAAATGATATTGATTAGATTAGTCTTCTTCTTCGAGAGGAGATATCTTTTCGCTATGTAAAACGAGAGGTTCAATCTTGTACAATAACAGATGGGGTTAAAGAGAGGTCTTAATGTAAAAGCTTATCAATCTTTTCGATGTAATCGAGGCTGTCATCCAGGTAAAATTCAAGTTCCGGAACATGCCTCAGCTGAAATCGGACAATATTTCCAAGTTCACCTCTTAATTTGTTTTTATGCAGTTTTATATCGGCAAGTACCTGCTCAGCACCTGCTGAAGGGAAGATGCTCAGGTAACATTTAGCTTGAGATATATCGCGTGTAACTCTCACAATGGTTAAAGAGAGAATCCTCCCCTTTGCTAAAATATTGGTATCACGGCGTAAAAGTTCACTCAACTCTTTCTGAATTAACCTTCCGATCTTATTTTGTCTTGTTGAATACTGTTCCATTTTAATGTTTATTTAATGCAAAATTAAATAAAATCAGCACGTTCTGAAGGTTTTAGGAATTATCTTTTCCGTTTATGCCTTATCTTTGACCTTATCATCAGGGTTCATACTCCCTTTTTATATTAATTCGATGAAAAATACGGTGTTATCTGATTCACCAATTTATTCCTTTGCTCCAATCGCGAATATTCATAGTAAGGTGCTGATTTTAGGCACAATGCCTGGAAAAGAATCGCTCAGAAAGGGTGCCTATTATGCCCACCCTCAAAATTCTTTCTGGAAGATTATGTTTATACTATTTAATCACCCATTTTCAGACGAAAATCAGATCCGAAGAGAATTACTTTTACAAAATAGGATCGCCCTCTGGGATGTATTGGAAACATGTACCAGGCATTCCAGTCTTGATATAGATATCCGAACTGAACAGCCGAATGATCTAAGGGAGTTTTTATTAATTCATCAGAATATCTCCAGGATTATTTTCAACGGAAAGGGTGCACAGGGATACTTTAAAAAATATTTTTCGGACGTAATCCTGTCAAATCAGGTGATGCCCTCAACAAGTCCGGCACATGCCATAAAATGGGAGTCGAAGCTCAAAGCTTGGAGAACCATTAAAAACAATAAGGGCTAATAGCTGTGCATATCATTACTTTTTAATATCTTTGACTGTACGGAAAAATCTAAAATCATCATAATGAAACGAGCATGTTCGGCAAACACAAATACGGATGAATATTTCACATGCGAGTTCCATCCGGCAATTAAAAAACAAATTATATACGGATGAAAAAGAACGAATTCAAACTCAAAACTTCACAATTAAAAGAGATTGCCCTCAATCTTGGGGAAAAAATCAACACCGGTTTAAAAAATGACAACACCGAAGTAAAAAGTATCCCTACTTACATCCATCCCATCTCTGCTGGCGCTGAAGGACAGGCCATTGTTCTGGACTGGGGCGGAACGAATTATCGTGCAGCAGTCATTAATTTTGCTGACGGTGTTGCCACAATAAGCCCTGAAAAGTCAAGTGGCCGAGAACTTTCCTCAACTACAACCAAAGGCTTTTCACAAGAGGATCTTTTAGCGAAACAATCAGAATTTGTCGATGAAATCGAAATACCGGCTAAGGCGCCTATCGGCTACTGTTTTTCTTATCCGGCTGAATGTTTGCCAAATGGCGATGCAGAACTGATTCGTTGGACAAAAGGAATGGATATTAAAGAGATGATCGGGAATCCGGTTGGGAAACCGCTTCTGGATATCCTGAATGCCAAGGGTAAAGGAGAATTTACAGGGATAAAAGTGATAAATGATACCGTTGCCTCCCTCTTTGCCGGATTAACCAATCCGAAATTTGATGCTTATATCGGTTTGATCGTTGGAACCGGAACCAATATGGCTGCATTTGTAAATGCCGACCAAATCCCTAAAATCGACCCCGCGCTGAACTGGAAAGGGCTCACACCGGTTAATCTCGAATCGGGCAATTTCAATCCGCCCCATCTGACCAAATATGATGAAGCTGTTGATGAAAAATCGGATAATAAAGGTGCCCAGCGCTTCGAAAAAGCAGTTTCCGGAATGTATATCGGACAAATCCTCAGAGAGGTATTCCCTGAAGATGGATTTGATGAAACTACTGATGGAAAAGCGCTTACTGATCTTATAAACGGATCTGACAAGCATAAAAAGAAACAGGTAAAAGTTGCAAAAGAGATCTATAAGCGGTCTGCAAAATTAGTTGCCGCATCTCTTGCCGGATTAGTTGACCTGCTTGCAACACACGATAAAAAAATCAAAAAAGTAAGGATAACCGCTGAAGGTAGCCTTTTCTGGAGCGAAGTTTCAGGTTGTAAAGACTATAATAAAATTGTAAAAAGCACTTTAAGAGAGTTAATCTTCGAAATGGGACACAAAAAGATAAAAGTGAATATTGCCAATATCGAAAGCGCGAATATGATTGGATCAGGAATTGCGGCTCTTTCTTAATTTACTATCATATAATCTATTAAAGGGAAGTAGATTAAACTGCTTCCCTTATTTTTTGGATAAAATCGATTACCTTTGCCCCCCTTATGATCGATTTCTTTTACCATTACGGGCTATTCGGGCTTTTCCTTGCCGGCTTCCTTTCGGGTTCAATCTTCCCGTTCAATTCAGAGGCGGTCCTCTCCTTGCTGATTTATTCAGGATTTGATGTAACGAGTTCTCTTATCATGGCTACTGCAGGAAATACCTTAGGCGGAGTATCAATTTACTACCTGGGCTATCTGGGCAAAATGGAGTGGATTGAAAAATATGCTAAAGTAAAACCGGAAAAAATCCATGCCATCCTTCCCCGATTGAAGCGGTATGGATCGGTGGCAGCTTCCCTCTCGTTTGTTCCCATCATCGGTGATGTGGTAATCCTTGGATTAGGCTTCTTTCGCATCTCCCCCTTCTTTACCCTGTTTTTCATGATCATTGGAAAAATCGCCCGCTATATTGCCATTATTGGGTTTATGAAAATGGTGATGTAAACCTTCGAATTGAAATTTTGTTAAATTTGAATTCAAATCTGATTTATGAGAGTTGTTATTCAGCGCGTTTCAGAGGCTTCAGTATCTATTGATGATTCATTAAAATCCTCAATTAAGCAGGGGCTTCTTGTATTGGTGGGTTTCGAAAGCGAAGATACGCGCGAAGATTTGGATTGGACCATCAAGAAAATTATTCAACTCCGGATCTTTGACGACGCTCAGGGGGTGATGAACCTGTCGGTGAAAGATATTGATGGTGAAATTCTTGCCGTCAGTCAGTTTACTCTTCACGCCAAAACAAAAAAGGGCAATCGTCCATCCTATATTAATGCGGCATCTCCCGAAATAGCTGTTCCTCTCTATAACAATTTCGTGCAAACCCTCTCCGAAAATTTGGGCAGAGCGGTTCAGACCGGCGAATTTGGCACCATGATGATGGTTCAGCTGATTAATGATGGTCCGGTTACGATAATTATTGATTCGAAAAACAAAGATTTATGACAGAAGATATTACAATCCGTGATGCCCAGTCAGCGGTTCATGATTGGATTACAAAATATGGCGTGAGATATTTTAGCGAACTTACCAATATGGCAATTCTAACCGAAGAGGTGGGCGAAGTGGCGCGGGTTATTGCACGGAAATATGGTGATCAATCGTTTAAGAAAGGTGAAGCCGAAGATAATCTGGCCGATGAACTGGCCGATGTACTTTGGGTGCTTCTATGCCTTGCCAATCAGACTGGAGTTGACCTGACTGAAGCGCTGTCAAAAAATATTGCAAAAAAGACTGATCGGGATCAACTTCGTCATTTGAATAATGAAAAATTGATCGGATAGGTATAAAATAAGGTCATATTAAATTTTGTAATAATCGCTCAACCTCAACAAAATTTCAAAAAAACTCCCAATGAACTTTTTATTCGAGACAATAAATCAGAACTTTAACGATAATGATGTAGATGAAGCAGTTGCCGGCATTACTAAAAGTTCAGCCGACCTTAAAACCGATCAATGGTATAAACTGGCACTCTCATGCATCGATCTGACAACACTGAATTCAACAGACTCTTATCTTCAGGGTGAGCAGATAGCTACGAAGGTTACCGGTTTCCCGGAGACATTTCCCGGTTTGCCCAACGTTGCAGCAATATGCGTATACCCCTCAATTGTAGAATCAGTTAAGAAGTCACTTCGGGCAAACGGAGTACAGCTTGCATCAGTCTCGGCTGGATTCCCTTCTTCACAGACTTTTCTGGACGTAAAAGTGCTCGAGACCATGATGGCAGTAGGCAAAGGGGCAAACGAAATTGATATTGTACTTAACCTGGGAAATTTTCTTTCGGAGGATTACCTCGCTGCGGTTCATGAAGTTTCAACCTTAAAAAAAGCGTGTGATACCGCACATCTAAAAGTGATTCTTGAAACCGGAGCCTTGAATAATTATTCTAATATCTGGAAAGCCTCCCTTTTGGCAATGGAGGGTGGTGCCGATTTTATCAAAACCTCAACCGGGAAAATGGAGCCGGCTGCCACACCTGGAGCGGCATTTGTCATGTGTCACGCCATAAAAAGCTATTTCCAAAAAACCGGTATAAAAGTTGGATTTAAAGCGGCGGGTGGAATTGTTGAAACTACCGACTCGTTGATCTATATTTCAATCGTAAAAGAGGTACTTGGAGATGAATGGCTGAATAATAAGCTTTTCAGAATAGGAGCAAGCCGTCTGGCAAATAACCTGCTAACCTCCATTAAAGGAGAAAAAATTATTTATTTTTAGAATTCAGCTTACGCGCGAAATGATGTAATTGATATATTCCACAAGCGCTGTTTTCACTTCACAATCGGGATAGAGTGCGAGCTGTCCGATAGCCTTCTCTTTATATTGATGCATAATCTGTTCAGCATAAGTGAAGCCTCCGTTTAACCCTACAAACTCTCCCACTTCACGGAGGTCATCTGCAGATTTTGTCCGCTTTCTTACAATCTTAAGAATTCGTGATTTTTCGCTGCTTCCTACATGGTTTAAGGCATGAATTAACGGAAGTGTGATTTTCTTTTCATGAAGGTCATTCCCGGTAGGTTTTCCGATAAGGTTTGATTTCTGGTAATCAAAAAGATCATCCTTAATCTGAAAAGCCATCCCTGCATATTCTCCCATCAGCCTCATCTGCTCAATAATTTGAGCGTCAGCAGTCACAGAACATGTTCCAACTGCGGCACTGGTGGCCAGCAACGATGCTGTTTTCTTCCGGATGATCTCAAAATAAACCTCTTCAGTAATATCAAGCTTCCGGGCTTTCTCAATTTGAAGAATCTCCCCCTCACTCATATCTTTAACTGCTGTGCTGATATGACCAAGTATATCGTAATCTTTATGATCGATTGACCAAAGCATCCCCATTGCCAGAATAAAATCTCCGACAAGTACCGCAATCTTATTTTTCCAAACGGCATTCACCGAAAAGAAACCGCGTCGCTGATACGAATCGTCCACAACATCATCATGAACTAGGGTAGCAGTATGCAATAATTCAATCGTCAAAGCTGCATGATAGGTCCGTTCATTGAATTCTCCATTCAACTTAGCGGTCAGAAAAACGAGCATTGGTCGCATCTGTTTCCCCTTGCGACGCAAAATATAGTTGATGATATTACTTAAAAGGGGCAAATCACTCTTTGTCGCTTTCTTAAAAAACGGCTCAAAGTTTACAAGCTCCTCCCGAATTGGGGCAATTATCAGGTCTTTAGATGACATGCTTTAAAAATTGTATGCTTACTCTATTTTACAACCGGCCAAAGGTAAACATTAATTTTACTTCAGCGCGATGGTGGTTTCCCAATCCAAAACACAAAATTCAATTTAATTTTATGTAGTTTTGATTCCTTCTAAATTAATTATTTGCCATGAACCGATTGTTTCTGCTTGATGCTTATGCATTGATTTATCGCTCCTATTTTGCATTCATTAATGCACCCCGCGTCAACTCCAAAGGGCTCAATACCTCAACAATGCTGGGGTTTGTAAATACCCTTGAAGAAATACTCAAAAAAGAAAAGCCAACCCATATAGCGATTGCCTTCGATATGCACGGGCCCACCTTCCGACACGATATGTTCCCGGAATACAAGGCCCACCGTGATGAAATGCCCGAAGACATCCGGAAATCTATTCCCTATATCCGCGAAATCATCAAAGGATATCATATTCCAATTATCGAAAAAGAGGGTTTTGAAGCCGATGATGTAATCGGAACCTTAGCTAAAACCGCCGAGAAGGAGGGCTTCCAGGTTTATATGGTAACTCCTGACAAGGACTACGCCCAGTTGGTATCAAAAAATATCTTCATGTACAAACCCAAAAGGTCTGGAAATGAAATGGAGATCCTGGGAGTGGAACAGGTATGCGAGAATTTTCAGATCCAGCACCCTTTGCAGGTTATTGATGTATTGGGTCTTATGGGTGACACCGCCGATAATATTCCCGGTTGCCCGGGGATTGGTCCAAAAACAGCCATGAAGCTTGTAGGTGAATATGGAAGCGTTGAAGGGGTCTATCAGAATATTGATAAATTGAAAGGAAAGCAGAAGGAGAGCCTTGAACAATTTGAAGAACAGGTTCGGATGTCACGGAAACTGGCTGAAATCATCCTCGATGTACCTGTGGAGTTTAATGAAGAAGATCTGATTCTCTCAGCCCCCGACATTAACAGACTGCGTGAGATCTTCCTTGAACTTGAGTTCCGAACTCTGGCCGAGCGGATTCTGCCGGCAGCAAAAAAAGTTGCAGAACCAACTCCTCCTCCGGCATTTGAGCAGGGGACACTTTTCAGCATGGGAGAACAAACCCAGACTGAAGTTCCGGGAGTTCACACCGATATCAGATCATCAAACCACAATTATAAACTTGCGGATTCACCCGAAAAAATAACCGAGCTGATTTCAAAACTTTCACAGCAAAAGGGGTTTTGTTTTGATACTGAAACAACCGGTTTGGATACCTATTCCGATCAGCTTGTCGGATTGTCATTTTCTTATAAAACCGGAGAGGCCTGGTATGTGCCGGTCCCGGCAGATCAGAAAAAAGCATTAACCCTCGTTCAGGAATTTAAGGGGGTATTTGCCAACGAATCTATTTTGAAAATCGGCCAGAATATGAAATTTGATATTCTGATCCTTTCACATTATGACATTCAAATAAAAGGTGATTACTTCGATACCATGGTTGCCCACTATCTGGTTCAGCCTGACCTTCGGCACAACCTCGATTACCTGAGTGAGATATACCTTGGATATAAAAAAGTCGCCACCGAAGAACTGATTGGCAAACGGGGCAAAAACCAGTTGACCATGCGCCAGGTCGATCTGGAACTGATCAAGGAATATGCTTGTGAAGATGCAGATATTACCTTTCAGCTTAAGACGTTACTGGACCAGGAACTCATAAAGAGTGAAGTAAAAAATCTATTCACTCAGGTTGAAATGCCCCTCCTAAAAGTCCTTGTGCAAATGGAGCTGGCAGGACTAAAAATTGATCCTATTGTGCTGGATGATTATGCGGTAATTTTACGTGATCAGATCGTTGATCTCGAAAACAGCATCATTGAACTGGCCGGGGAGCATTTCAATATTTCATCGCCAAAACAGCTCGGATATATTCTTTTTGAGAAGCTGATGCTCGATCCGAAAGCTAAGAAAACCAAGACAAAACAATACTCAACCGGTGAGGAGATCCTTGTAAATTTGCAGGATAAACATCCGATTATTAATAAGATACTGGAACATCGGGGATTAAAAAAACTCCTCTCTACCTATGTTGAGGCATTGCCAAAACTGATCAACCCCAAGACAGGAAAATTACACACCTCATTCAATCAAACCATTGCAGCCACCGGACGATTAAGTTCCACTAATCCAAACCTGCAGAATATCCCAATCAGGGACGAAGCCGGACGCGAAATCCGGAAGGCCTTTATCCCAAGCGATAATGAACATACTTTTTTATCGGCTGACTACTCGCAGATTGAACTCCGGATTATGGCAGCTGTCTCAGGCGATCACGTAATGACAGAGGCATTCCGCAATGGCGAGGATATTCATGCTGCTACAGCTTCTAAGATTTTCAATGTTCCCCTCGACGAAGTAACTTCGGATATGCGGCGCAAAGCCAAAACAGCCAATTTCGGAATCCTTTACGGAATTTCAGCTTTTGGCCTTTCACAACGGCTGAATATTCCGAGGGGGGAAGCTAAACAGCTTATCGATGACTACTTTGCCAATTTCTCAATGGTCAAGAATTACATGGACAGTCAGTTGGTTCTGGCTCGTGAAAGAGGTTATGTTGAAACCATCATGGGAAGACGACGGTACCTTGCAGATATCAACTCTGCAAATGCTGCAGTGAGGGCTTTTGCTGAGCGAAATGCAATCAACGCACCAATTCAGGGATCGGCAGCTGACATCATTAAAGTTGCCATGATAAACATCAATAAGCAATTTGAAGAGAAGGGTTTACATTCAAAAATGATCCTTCAGGTGCATGATGAGTTAAACTTTGATGTCTTAAAAACTGAACTCGAAGCGGTAAAAACAATCGTAAAACAGGAGATGGAGAATGCTGTAAAGTTGGATGTACCCCTTGATATTGAGATGGATGCAGCCGAAAATTGGCTTCTTGCCCATTGATTTTATTCCTCTTTTAGAACTGTTATATAACATGAAAATTCTTTGTTGGGTGAAATAAAAAAACGACTATGTTTACAGAACGGATCAGAACGGATTTTTAACAATAGCTATATCGGTTAATTTGGGAATAAATTGAGTCCGGATTTGAAGAAAAACATAGTCGTTAAAACACAATATACATAACGCAACAGAACAGGAATATTAACTTGCGTTTTTGGATTGAACCCTAATAAACAATGAAGATTAAGAATTTTGTTCTTCGGGCGATCAACGGATCAAAGTCCCGGATTTGGATGATGACCTTCGGAGCCCTTCTATGCCTTGTCGTTCTTGGCACCTTTAACAAGGTATTGACCTACACCTCAACAGACACTTATTGCATGTCGTGCCATGTACACCCCTGGGCTGAACAGAGTTGGAAACTCTCCCCGCATCACAATAACAGAACCGGAGTATCTGTCCATTGTGTGGAATGTCACCTGCCACCTCAAGGTGAAGGTTACCTGCTCGCAAAAGCAAAACATGGAGCTGCCGATGTTTATGGATATCTGTTTAAAGACAGTTCAAAGATAAACTGGGAATCGAAACGGCTGCTTGAAAATGCAAAAAGTTTTACCTACGAAACGTCGTGCATTAAATGCCATTCGAATCTCTTTCCCGCAACCTTATCTGTGAATGGGAGTAATGCACACATGGCTTATATCAGCGCGAAGGAGGCCACACCAGACCCGACAAAGGAGGGGCCCAAACCCAATTGCATAAACTGTCATCTGAATGTCGGACACTTCGATAAAAATGCAAAACACGAGCACGATGCAAATTTTGGGGTTGATGCTGCAGCAAGTGAGGTAAAATTCACCAATGCCACCAGGGTTGAAAAATTTGAAAATTTCACAGAAAAAATCCCCGGCTCAACGGTTGCTTTTGATATGGTGGCAATTCCCGAAGGTACCTTCAATATGGGAAGCCCCGAAAATGAGCCATTGCGAAAACCTGACGAAGGGCCGGTGCGAAAAGTTAAGATTTCGAAATTCTGGATGGGTAAAGTTGAAGTCTCATGGAATGAATACCTTGCCTTCTTTATGGCGACTGCATCACAGGGAAGAACAGAAGGACAGGTTCTTCAAAATAAAAATGTGGATGCAGTTACCGGTCCTACCCCACCGTGGGGAGCTCCCGATCAGGGTTGGGGAAAAGGAACAAGACCTGCAATCACAATGTCATGGAAAGCCGCAAATACCTATTGCATTTGGCTCTCGAAAGTCACCGGCAAAAAATACCGCCTTCCTACCGAAGCCGAATGGGAATACGCTTGTCGCGGAAACACTTCAACGCCCTATTTCTTTGAGGGGGATCCGAAAAAATTCACCTCAAAAGGTTTACTCCGGAAAATCTTCGGGCCTGACACAACGAATATAAATTCACATGTTGTCTATATGGTCAACAGTTCCTCAAAGACTAAAGACCCTGGACAAGTAAAAGAGAACCCATTTGGCCTGAAAAATATGGTGGGTAACATCGCTGAATTTTGTTCCGATTTCTATTCCCCCGATGCCTACAAAAGTGGTACCGGACTGATAGTTGATCCCAAGGGTCCCGAGTCGGGTCTGGAGCATGTGATCAGAGGCGGCTCATTCAAGAGCGACGCCAAAGATGTGAGAAGTGCAGCGCGGGATTTCACAAAAACCCAGGCATGGCTCTCCACCGATCCGCAGATGCCGAAGAGCGTCTGGTGGTACTCCGATTGTATAGACAACGGTTTCAGGGTTGTATGTGAGGCGGATAGTATTAAATGAAAGAATGAAAAATGAAAGAATAAAATAGTATGGAAAACGATTCAAAAAATATCAACAGAAGGAAATTCCTCGGAGCAACTGTCTTAGCAGGAATAGGTGTTGCCGGTGCCGGCGCTGTACTCTCTTCATGTTCAAAAAAACTGGATAATTCTGCATTAGGATTACCTCCGATTCTCAAAGGTGCACCAAAAGGGAGAAAGCTCCGCGCAGGCCTTGTCGGTACAGGAAACCGTGGAACAGGAGCTGCCATAAATTTCATCAGTGCGGGTCCCGACCTTGAAATTGTTGCACTTGCCGATGTTTTTCAGGATAAAATTGACAATTGCCGTAAAAGATTTGCCTCATTCGATCTTCCTATCCCGGCAGAAAATTGCTTTGTAGGATTCGATGCCTACAAGAAATTAATGGCAATGCCCGATATTGATGTTGTTATTCTGGCTACCCCTCCTCAATTTCGCCCTGAACATTTCCTCGAAGCTATTACCAATAAAAAACATTGTTTTATAGAAAAACCTGTTTGCGTCGATCCCGTCGGCGCACGTCTGATGATCGCTACCGCAAAAAAAGCCGAAGCACTCGGTCTTTGCGTGGTTACCGGTACACAACGACGTCACCAGGAAGATTATATCGAAACCTACAAACAGGTTGCAAACGGAGCGATAGGAAAATTAACTTCAGCCAAAGCATTCTGGAACCAGGAGCACGTATGGTTCAGAACCCGTGAAACCGGATGGAATGATATGGAGTATATGATCCGGAACTGGAATAACTTTTGCTGGCTTTGTGGCGACCATATCCTTGATACACACGTACATAATATAGATGTCATCAACTGGTTTATGGGAAAACATCCCGAAAAGGCCATTGGTTACGGAGGTCGTGCACGAAGGGTAACCGGCGATCAGTACGACTTTTTCAGCATCGACTTTGACTATGGCAACGGCGTAAGCTCTCATAGTATGTGTCGTGAGTTGGATAGTTGTGCCAACGGAACCGGTGAGTTGATCAATGGAACGGAAGGGTATACCAATTGCATAAATACAATCTGGAACCTTGATGGCAGCATAAAATGGAAATTTGAATATCCGAAGGACGAAAACGGCAATACAATGAACACCTTAAAAATATCCCCGTACGTTCAGGAACACATGCACCTGGTTCATGCCATTCGTACGGGAAATTACGTAAATGAAGCCGAACGGACAGCTATTTCGACCCTTACCGCGATCATGGGACGCACCGCTGCCTATACCGGACAGCTGATCACCTGGGATGCAATCATGAAATCAGATATGGATCTGGGACCGAAAAAAATAGAATTTGGACCTGTAGATATGGTCTTCGAAACACCAATCGCAGGAACAGACCCACATATTTAAAAATCAATCCTTAACAACCACTAAAATTAACAACAATGTTAGACAAATCTACAAGAAGGGATTTTCTGAAACGATCAGCAACCGTAGCAACCGGCGCTTTGATCATCCCACAGATTATTCCTTCAACTGCTTTAGGTATGGGGGGCAAACTTCCGCCAAGTGACAGAATTGTAATGGGGGGCATCGGACTCGGCTCACAGGGAACCAGCAACATGAGGGATTTTCTTGAACTCAGGAATAAGGTTCAATATGTTGCAATTTGTGATGTGGATGCAAACCATGCCGCAAATGCAAAAGGTTTGGCTGACAAGGCAAACAACAATAAGGACTGCCGTATTTATGGTGATTATCGCGAATTTCTTGAAAAAGAGAAATTGGATGCAGTTTCTATCGCTTTGCCGGATCATTGGCATGGGCTAATTTATACTGCAGCAGCCAACAAAAAATTAGATGTTTATGGTGAAAAACCGATCTGCCGCACCATAAAAGATGGTCAAACGATTGTAAGTGCCGTTAAGAAAAATAATATTATCTGGCAAACTGGGAGCTGGCAACGGTCTCAGACGAACTTCCATCACGCAGTTGAACTGGTCAGAAATGGACGAATCGGAAAAATAACACATATTGAAGTTGGATTACCCAATGGTAACAAAGGGATCGGAACCCCTCCGGTCAAAGAGGTGCCCGCAGAACTCAACTGGGAAATGTGGCTCGGACCTGCACTTAAAGTTCCCTACCGGGGTGTAAGTCACTGGGACTGGCGCTGGATTCTCGATTACTCAGGTGGACAACTTACCGACTGGGCAGGTCATCACATCGATATCGCAAACTGGGGTGCAGAACTTGAACATACCGGACCGGTTGAAATTTCGGGCGAAGGTGTTTATCCCAGAGATGGAATTTTCAACGTTCCGGTTGAATACGACTTCCTGTGTAAATACGCCAATGGTATTGAGATGAGGGTAGCAAACAGCGCCCGACTGGTTCATGGCGGCGGTGCAACATGGTATGGTGAAAAAGGATGGATTAATGTTGACCGCGGAAGAATAGAGGCTTCTGATCCCAAAATCCTCCAGGAGGTGATTGGACCTAATGAAATTCAGATCTATAAAAGTGACAACCACTGGCAAAACTTTATCGACTGCGTCAAATCCCGTAAGGAACCTATCGCACCGATCGAAGTCGCTTATCGCGCTATTTCTGTAGCACTCTTAGGTGAAATAGCCATGACAACCGGACAAAAAATCCAATGGGATCCTGTGAAAGAGGAGATTATCGGAAATCCGGCCGCAAGTCGCCTGCTGAGCAGACCTTACCGTCAACCATGGAGCTTACCCACAATTTAATCTAAAACTCAAATGAAGAAACAATATCTGATTGTACTGATTTTTGCAGGATTATTAACTGTTTTCAACGCATGCCAAAAACAGAATGGGACTGCTTACAAAGCGCTAATTGTCACCGGGCAAAATAATCATCACTGGAAATCAAGTTCACCAATTCTTAAGGATTTGCTCGAGCAAACCGGCCTTTTCTCCGCTGAAATCGCGCAGTCTCCTGATAAAGGTGGCGACATGAATACCTTTAATCCCGATTTTTCGAAATACAGCGTAGTGGTAATTGACTATAATGGAGATTCATGGTCAGAAAAAACGAAGAGTGCCTTTGTTGATTATGTCAATAACGGAGGTGGACTGGTTGTCTATCATGCCGGGGATAATACTTTTCCTGAATGGAAGGAGTATAATCTGATGATCGGTTTAGGCGGATGGGGTGACCGGAATGAAAAGGACGGCCCGTACATGTACTACAGACATGATTCATTAATTATCGACTCCTCTGCAGGAAGAGGCGGAAACCATGGTAAAAGACATGAATTTGAGTTGATTGCCCGTAACACAGAACATCCCATTACCAAAGGTTTACCAAAACATTGGATCCATGGGGCTGACGAACTTTATGCCCAGCTACGCGGACCGGGAAAAAATATGGAGATCCTTGCAACGGCCTATTCAGATACCGCAAAGGGTGGAACAGGTCGTGACGAACCTTTACTGATGGCGCTGAGCTACGGCAAAGGAAGAATTTTCCATACCGCCCTGGGCCATGCCGATGAAGATGGCGGCCCTGCATTGGAATGCGTCGGATTTATTACAACATTCCAACGTGGAGCCGAATGGGCAGCTACCGGAAAAGTAACCCAGAAAGTGCCTTATGATTTTCCAACTCAGACTGGTTCATCATTAAGACCCGATTTTAAAGTTCTTACTGTTGAAGGTGATCTTGCAAAAATTGCACAATACGATATAACCAAAAGCACCAAGTATTATTCCGACTTGCAAAGTCATATCCGATACGAGGCAAAAACTCCCGCCGACTATCAGGCGTTTGAAAAACAGATAATCAAAGTACTGGAAAGCTCTGAGGCTTCGGAAGACGGGAAAAAATTACTCCTGCGCGAAATCAGCTGGATGGGCTCTGACTTGAGTATCCCGGTTATTAAAGAACTCGCTAAAAACGAAAAACTAAAAGATGTGGCCGAATACGCACTCGCCCGTCTGCAACCATCAAAATAAAACTTAAAATTACCTGGCTATTAGCAACTGGCCGCTGGCAGTACGCTTCAAAAAGAGAGTCACCTTTTTCAGAAAATGAATAAAAATAAATGACTCTCCATAAAGAACTTACTGCTGCCCGCCAGTTGCCAAAAGCCAGCAGCCTATCGATTTCGCCAAAACAGATCGTTCATACCTCCTAAACCCAAAAAAATGACCAGCCTCAACAGACGGAATTTTATTAAACTCACCTCCACAATTGGAATCGGGGCTATTGCTGTACCAACAATTATTTCAGCCTGCGCCCGTGGAAAAAACGGTCATGTTGCACCCTCCGACCGGGTAAACCTCATGTTCATCGGCTCCGGAAACCAGGCGATGAATGACCTAAACGATTTCCTCACCGATAAGCGCGTTCAGATCACAGGCATTTGTGATGTCAATAAGCAGAGTACCGGCTATTGGGACGGAAGAGTGGGCGGAAGAGACATTGGCCTTAATCTGGTTAATGGATACTATTCCCAGCTTCATGGCAAAAATTACAAAGGATGCAAAGGCTTCGAAGATTTCAGGGAGGTGATCGCCCGAAAGGATGTTGATGCTGTGGAGGTAGTTGTCCCGGATCACTGGCATTCAATCCCTGTGTTAATGGCAGCCAAAGCCGGAAAAGATATTTACTGCCAAAAACCACTGGCCCTTACAATTCCAGAAGGGAGGGCAATGGCCAATGCAGTCAGGAAATATGGCACAGTTTTTCAGACCGGAAGTCAGCAGCGATCTGATGAAAATTTCAGAAGAGTTTGCGAACTTGTGCGTAATGGCCGTATCGGAAAGCTATTAACCGTCGAATGCGGCCTTCCATCCGGAACACCCGATTATGGCAGGACAGGTAATCTTACAAACACGATTCCTGTCCCCGAAGGTTTCGATTACAACACCTGGCTGGGTCCTGCCCCCGAAGCCCCCTATTGTCCGGCCCGGACACATGTCAATTTCCGCTGGGTTCTCGACTATTCAGGAGGACAGGTAACCGACTGGGGTGGCCATCACCCTGATATCGCCCAGTGGGGAATGGATACCGAACTAACCGGACCGGTAAAGATTCAAAATGCAAAAGCCGAATGGGCAGTGCATCCGATCTGGAATACCGCCACCGAATATTACTTCGAATGTATCTATGCAAACGGAGTCAAACTCATTATCTCAAATAAAGTTGTCGGCGGAGTTACCTTCCGGGGAACTGAAGGATGGGCCAGGGCAAACCGCGGTAACCACCAGGTATTTCCCGAAAGTCTGAAAGAGACCGTGATCGCCCCTTCCGAAATTCACCTTTACAAGAGTGACGACCATTTCCGAAACTTCATCGACTGTGTCTACTCGCG
>CAIXCY010000153.1 GCA_903918045.1 uncultured Bacteroidia bacterium | reverse complement strand
TTTACTAGTATAGATCTGGTTATTATCAATCCTGTTTGTTCCATTTGGAACGGTAGGGCTGATTTTATGAGACCTATTTACAAGTATGGGTCACAGTAAAAAAAATCACCGAAGCAGTTTCTATATAGCGAAACTTTTGATTACCTTTGAGACGAAAATTAATGTTTAGGTGGATAAGAATTTTGAAATTGTATTCTTAGACGAAGCATTTGAATTTCTTAGTGGACTTGATAAAAAGCACTATGAAAAAATCCTTTTTAATATTCGTAAAGCTCAGATTGATCGTGATCCTGAACTTTTAAAAAAATTAAAGGATGAAATTTGGGAATTAAGAACACTATATCAAGGAATTCAATATCGTTTGCTTGCATTTTGGGACAAGACAGATTCTCAAAATACATTGGTGATTACCACACATGGATTTATAAAAAAGCGCAGTAAATTACCGGACAATGAGATTCAAAAAGCTAACCAACTGATGGTTAAGTATTTTAAAGACAAAGAAAAAATAAAACCGAAAAAAAGATGAAAACATATACTTTAGATGAGGTTACAGATAAACTTATTGGGAAAATTGGGATGCCTGATCGGGATAAGTTTGAGTATGAGTTACAAATGGATTTAATTGGACAAGCAATTAAGCAGACTAGACAAGAACGAAATCTGACACAGGAAGAATTGGGGAAATTAATTGGCGTTCAAAAATCTCAAATTTCAAGAATTGAGAGTAATGCCAGTAATGTTACCATTGACACGTTAATGCGTGTTTTTAATGCTTTACAAGCAAAAGTGAAACTTCAAATTGAATTACCACATTTTAAAATTAGCCTCGGACAATAACTACACCCCCATAACAGCGCCTACCAGCAAGCTGGGCTATTTGCTCCTAAAAAAGAAAATTATTAAAATATAGATTTTGCCTTTCAGGACATTATTTCTAAATATTCCATGCCTGCTAGTAGCCACAAAACGTTATGGGCTAGGTTAAGGGTGTCACAGCTGACAAAAACCAAAACAAGGAACAATTCGGTTAGACACTCATTATCAGGTAGGACTAATATGAGCAACAGTAAGCATTCAGTGAACTCCGTCTTGTTTTGGCGATAAATCCGGCTAAACTTTCAAAGTTCTTCTAATATGTTCGGAGATCTTTTCAAGAGGTTGGAGACGGTTTTGTTTAATCCGGGTTTTGCTGTTTAAAATTGTGCGGTAGCAGTTCAGCCAGGTCTTTGGTGTAATCGTTGTCGTATTGATAGATGTTGTTCAGGAAAATGACCAGCCAGTCACGGAAGTTCCCCACTGACCTTGCAGGATTCAAGCATCAAATACATAAGGACTGCATTTTTTGCTGCTTTGTGATTTTGTATAAAGTAGATTCCTTAATCAGTTGGTTACAAATTGTAACCAACTGAAAATGCAATCGTCAGATGGTAAATTTCATGAAACAGATGTTGCTGATACAGAACAACTTTTCCGTTTAATCCAGTCAATCCCCTCTCCTAAAGCCGAACACTTTAAAGTATGGATTGCCAATGTTGCCCATGAACGTATTGGTAAGTTAAGTCTATCTTAAAGTCAGGATCTTACGGTGAAATAACACCGCCTTTGAGGCTGTTTTCGTCGGCGCCGGAGCTATTCGTGAGTAAGTCGGAGCTATTTTTATATAGGCCTTAGCTGTAAGTGATTGATCATAACATTTTGGCTCCATCCGTTTTGCCGGCGAGGCATAAATCCGGATCATATTGACCCCTTATCAATTTATCAGACAGGATAATGGTTCATTACTAGTCAAATATTCACGAATGCGATTTTCCAATGGCAGGAAAACCAAAACCCATGAGTCGGATAAAAAATTCTGCTATAACCGATTATCGAACCTTAATCGATCCAATAACCATCTAAAATTGAGATTTTTAAAATCAAATATGGATTTATCGAATGCATGGAATATTATGCCAGGAATTAAAAATGTGGTTTTAATCTCATTTAAAAAATAATAAGTGATTGTTATATTTTCTTATTTTGCAAAGATCAATGATTCATATGACATCAAATTTATCTGCTTTACTCAAATCCTATCACGAACTGCCTGATATGCACCGACAGGTGGTTGATTTATTGTCGGTTAAGTTTGTCGGCACCGACAGCTATGCAACGCTAAGGTATTTAGAACGAAATATCAGCGACAAATACACCATAAATAAGTATCAAACGGTATTAAAGGATTTAGAGAAAAGAGCCTTGGTCATACATGACGACAACAAGTATTCGGTGGTTCACGAATTAATTGTTGAATTGTTTCCGGGTTTGATTCACCAGACCAAATTTATTAAAATCGTAAAAAACGAGCAGAACGAAAAAAAAGGATACGGATGGTTCGGACCACCCATCGAACAATATTTCCGAGACTATTTGTTTGCCTCATTTGCGGAGGAGAACGAACAAACCATTAGTGCGACAAAGCAACTGACTGCTGCCCCGGAGAAAGCATATCGCCTCTTTGTGCTGATGTTTGGAAGACCAGAATATGATCAGGCACTGACTTACTCCCCCCTCTTTTTTTTCCAAATGATGCAAATTGTCCATCTTAATAATTTAGGGAACTTCAATGATTTCGATGTTACGCTCCAATTCTTTGAAAGGAACAAATCATATACGGGATTACACCATCAGACTGAGGTTATTAAGGGAGAAATTGCCTTTCAAAGAGGATACCTGCTTGACAACTCAGCAACAATAAAACCCATCAATAATAATTTATCATTGCTGTTACGATCACAAATTGAGCTGTTTAAAGGCGAGTTTGGGATGGCAATTGCTTTGTTTGAGGAGGCACGGACAACTGATACCGAGGGTTCTGAGAGACCACGTATGGATTTTGGCTTTTACCACGAATTTTTTTACTGGCTCAAATTTACGATGGTCCCCAACGGATTAAACCTTAAAAAGCTCGATAGTTACATTAGAAAAGTTGAAAAGAGCAAAGACGACCATGATAAAATACTGCTGCCACTTTTATATATCATCAAAAAGGACCGAATCAAGGCAGAGACTAAACTGAATGAATTGTCTGACACCCTATTT
>CAIXCY010000152.1 GCA_903918045.1 uncultured Bacteroidia bacterium | reverse complement strand
TCAGGTGCGAGCTCAACCTCGAATTCATGTTGCATCACACCGTCGACATTTACGGTTACCCAGGTTTTTGGGGCGCCGGTTTTTACAGGAACATGCACATATGTTTTACTGATCTTATTGATCTCATAAGATTGAATAGTGGTTTGGGCGGAAAGACCGGGCAGGAAAAGTGTAATTACTAATAAACAGAGACATAGAATGGTAGTGGTTGGCTTCATTTAAATTATTATTTAATAAGGTTCTAAATTAAAATTTTCCTTGTTAATTTTTTAAGTTTTAATCAGGAAATAATGTCATATTCCAAAATATACTGTTTTCTTAAAAATCCAAAATTAAAATGATGTTGCATTAAAGATGTATTATTGCTTCTTGAAGTTACCAAGAAAGGAAGACTGGTGGTAAAGATTGCTTCGTCGCTCAGTATGTCATCATTTCATATAAAATTATCGCAGAGCTCCTCGCAATGACAGATGCTTGAATAACAGAGAGATGGGGAGGTATGGCGGCAGGGCCGCCATACCTCCCCATCTCTCTTCTTGCCGCGTGCCACAGGTCATTGCGAGGAGGTACTGCCTGCCCCGATAGCGACAGCGTATCGGGGACGAAGCAATCTTTACGACATTAAATTATTCTCATTAATTAATTTTTCCCCTTAGGTAATGAAAAGGATGCCGGTTGCCTTTGCAATATCTTTTTGATGCGGCTCATATCAAATTTTTTGGTTCTGTTGTAGTTATATATCCCGTTTTGTTCCTGCTCTACATCGGTTAATTGGGTGTAGCAATAACCGGAAATGTAATCAATACTTAGAATAACATTGGTCAGTTTTTCCAACCTGTCGTAATACTCATCCAAGGTTTTTGGCCCGTCCCCGTATCCCCAGGTATTTTCTGCGAATGCCTTACCAGAGACCCATTTAATACCCCCATATTCATCCAGAAAATAGGGTTGTCCTTCGTATGGAGCTTGTTTTGGGTTATTGTTGAAAACAGGAGAATCGTTAGACGGCGACAACTGTTTTTTGAATTCCTCAGGATTTTGCTCATAGTTGTGTGCGGTATACAGGTCAGGCATCACATGAAAATAACCACTCGCATCGTTTACCGGTCTGGTGGGATCGATCATCTTTGTTGCAGTAAAAGCGTCAGAAACCATCCGATTGTGCTGAATACCTCCGCCAGTCTCATTGAATGGAGACCAGCCTATGATCGAGGGGTAGCTTCTGTCTCTGAGTACAATTTCATTCCATTCGCTCAGGAAATTCCGGGCCGACTCGATATCATTGTTCGAAATGCCCCAGCTTGAAGATTCACCCCAGGTGAGATACCCCAATTTATCGGCCCAGTAATGAAACCGCTCTTCAAAAACTTTTTGATGCAGACGTGCCCCGTTAAATCCGGCATCCATCGAAAACTGAATATCCTGTTTTAATGCTGCATCGGTAGGAGCAGTCCATATTCCATCGGGATAAAAACCCTGATCCAGAACAAATCTCAGGAATATGGGCTGGTTGTTCAAATATAATTTATTCCCTTCGATATGCACCTTCCGCATACCCGCATATCCTTTGACTTCATCGGTGATTGCATTTTGCTTATCTACAACCTGATAAATAATATCGTATAAGAAAGGAGATTCAGGGGACCAGGTTTTGGGATTTTTAAGATTTACACTACAAGGAATGTTATCGGCGGCAGCAATTTCCTGTTGGGCAATTACTTTAGTCCCTTCGAGCACCTTGATTCGTAGCTTCATTCCCCGATCCACACCATAAAACCGTGGTTGAAAGACAAACCGGGAATTGTCAAGATCGGGTAAAACGAAACAATCCTTGAGACCATTTTTGGCTGCTGCTTCGAGCCAGACAGTTTGCCATATCCCGGTGGTTCTGGTGTAGCTGCACCCTTCAGACTTCAATGCATTGCACTGTTTCCCACCGGGTTGCTGACCCGAACGGACATTATCCTTTACCGATAATACGAGGTTTTGCGGCTTTCCCAAGGTTACATATTTTGTGATGTCGAAACTGAATGAGGAGGTACCACCCCAGTGACTTCCGACCAGTTTACCGTCAATGAACAAATCACTCTGATAGTCGACGGCGCCAAAATGAAGGATTACTCGTTTACCATTCCATGCATTTGGAACTTCAAACCTTCGCTGGTACCACATTGCCTCGATAAAGTCGGTATACCCAACTCCTGACGATTTGCTCTCCGGACAGAAGGGGACAATGATTTTGTCTTTAAATCCTTGTGAATCAGCGAAATTCTTTTCAAGTCCCGATTTACTAAAATCGAAGGTGTAGCTCCATTCGCCATTCAGGTTTAACCACTCTGCCCGTTCAAACTGAGGGCGGGGATATTCGGATCTTGGCACCACTTGGGCAAAAACCTGGTTTGAAATTATTCCTGCGATCAAGATAATGAATAACATACCGATTCTAAAGGTGTGAAATGGTCTCATAAATTAATTTTTATAAAATTTTAGTAAAACTACTAAATTATAAAAGCTTGATTCAAATTAATTTCACTTTCCCGGATCATCAAAATAATCACTATTTTCGTAAACTATTCCAGCAACTAAAATTTCAATGAAGTATTTAAAGAGTCTCTACCTGCAGGTGATTGTTGCTATTTTGGCAGGAATACTCATCGGAACTTTCTTTCCCTCTTTTGCTGTTCAGCTTAAACCTTTGGGTGATGGCTTTATCAAGCTGATCAAGATGATGATCGGCCCCGTAATCTTCTGTACCATTGTAAACGGGATTGCGGGAATGGAGAATACCAAGAAGGTAGGGGTTGTCGGAATCAAGACCATCATCTATTTCGAAATCGTCTCCACCTTTGCTTTGATGATCGGATTGGTGGTGATCAATATACTCAAACCGGGCGTAGGGATGAATATTGATCCTGCCTCACTGGATATGAAAGCGGTTGAAGGGTATATGACTCAAAGCAAGAGTGTTGGTGTCCAGGATTTTATTATGAATATTATCCCGGACAATATTATCAATGCACTTTCCAATGGAAATATTCTGCAGGTCCTTTTCTTCGCTATTTTGCTGGGATTTGCCCTGTCTAAAATTGGGACCAAGGCCAAACCGCTTTTGGTAGTATTGAAATCGTTTGAAGATTCCCTGTTCGCAATCATAAAAATCATCATGCGGGTTGCCCCCCTGGGTGCGCTCGGAGCAATGAGCTTTACGATCGGCAAATACGGCCTGGGCTCCCTGGTTTCACTTGGACAATTAATGGGATCGTTTTATCTCACCTGTATCGTTTTTATATTTTTTATTCTCGGTGGGATACTTAAATATAATGGCTTTAGCCTGTGGCAATTGCTCAAATATATTAAAGAAGAGATCTTAATTGTACTTGGAACCTCGTCATCGGAAGCTGCCCTCCCAAGTTTAATGGATAAGCTGCGCAAGATGGGTTGTTCTGAACCCGTCGTGGGATTGGTCGTACCAACAGGTTACTCATTTAATCTTGACGGGACTTCGATCTACCTGACTATGGCTGCCGTCTTTTTGGCGCAGGCAACGAATAGTCCGCTTGAACTTTCGCACCAATTATCACTTTTGGTCATTCTTATGCTCGCCTCAAAAGGGGCAGCCGGGGTTACCGGAAGCGGATTTATCACACTGGCTGCAGTGCTGCCTATCGTAGGGAATATTCCCGTAGCAGCTATTGCCCTGATCCTCGGAATAGACCGCTTTATGAGTGAGGCACGTGCGATTACCAATCTCATTGGCAATGCCATCGCTACAATCGTGATCGCGAAATCGGAGAAAGAGATCGATATGACCAAAGCAAAAGAACTAATTGGCTGAATTAATCATGTTCTGCTAATTCGGGGACCTTCATCTCTTTTCCAGTCATCTCTGAACGAAAATGGATTCCCCATTGCAAAAGTTCCTGCAACAAATTATTCAACGACGCTCCCAGAGGCGTTAAGGCATATTCGACAGTTACCGGCATAGAATCATAGAGGGTTCTTGAAATCAGTTTATTCATCTCCAACTCCTTTAACTCCTGCGATAACATCTTAGGGGAAATATCTTCAATATCCTTCTTGATCTCCCCAAATCGTTTATTTCCATAAGTTAAGGAGACGATTATCGGGATTCTCCATTTCCCCTGAATGACTTCCAACGCATCACGCGAGGCCCTTAATTTTGCCTGGCACGCTTCTTTCCCGTATGTATGTTCCATATTCTTTACTTTAAAGTTACTTAAAGGTAACTAGTTTCCATCAGGTAACTAGTTACTAATAGATAGCAAATATAGTTATTTTTGTCACATTATAAATTTTACAATTAAGAAAAATGAAAATATTAGCATTTGCAGGTAGCAACAGTTCCAAATCGATCAATAAAGATTTAGTGGCTTACACCACAACCTTGTTTAAAGGAGATACCGTAGAGCTATTGGATTTGAATGATTTTGAAATGCCGTTGTTCAGCTCTGACAGAGCGGCGGTGGACGGAATCCATCCGATGGCCTTGGATTTTGCCCAGAAAATTGATGAAAGTGATTTGCTCATCATTTCACTTGCCGAGCATAATGGATCTTATTCCGTCGCATTTAAAAATATCTTCGACTGGGTATCACGTATTCAAAACCGAAAAGCTTTTGGTAATAAACCGATACTTCTGATGTCAACGTCACCGGGCGGAAGAGGTGGAGCAACAGTTCTGGAAGCAGCGAAAGGAACATTCCCATATTTTGGAGGAGAAATACACGAAACATTTGTCTTACCTAATTTCTACGAAAATTTTGATCCTTCAAAAGGAATTGTAAATGAGAAGCTTAAACTTGAATTGCAAAATAAGACACAATCCGTAAAAACGAAAATTCTGGAAGATAGCTTACTCGTAAATCCAAATTGATCTTTACGCGGAATAGGTAAAGATGATTTATATATTTCCAAAGAGACCACACTTTTCAATATGATCAAGGGTGGTCTCTTTGCATGATTTTTTGTTGATCAATCAGGGTTGTAAAATCAGGGTTAATACTTCATCAACAGTGCTCACCGGAAGGTTACACACCTTGTCCTGACAAACATAAATAACCGTTTGATTTTCCATTAGCCGGTTCATCAAAACGGGAAGATTCTCCGTTAATCCACCTGCAAAAGTGGCTGTTGGCAGATAATGGCTCTGAATTTCATGACTAACTGCCAACGCATTCTCCCCTAAAATTGCAATTTCAAAATCAGGATGGGTAAGTTTCCCAACCAGCATCGCCCAATTGGCATAATAGGGACCATGCTGAATAATCTCAGTTCTGAAATTCTGAGCCATTCGGACTGCCATGTCGGTATATTCAGTATTCCCTGTTATTATTCCAAATTCAGACAGGAGATGGGCCAATACAGAGTTCGATGCTGGAATTACATTGTCCGACGTTTCGTGTTTTCGTGCAATCAATGGCTCGGACAAGTCTGAAGTATAAAAAAACAGGTTATGTTCAGCATCCCGGAAATGGTTCCATATTTGGGCAGTAAGGTGCTGGCTCAGGTTTAGCCAGTGGATATCAAACGTAACCTCGTAAAGAGTAACAAATGCTTCTGCAAGCAAGGTGTAATCATCAAGGAAACCTTCAATACTAACTTTCCCATCCTTGAAAACACGGTAAAGCAATCTATCTTTGGAGATCATATATTTCTCAAGGAACCGGGCAGTTTTAAGCGCCTGTTCGAGATAATCTGCTTTCCCAAGTGCTTTAAAGGCATTCAAATAACCCGATAGCATCAGCGCATTCCAGCAAGTCAGAATTTTGTCGTCGGTGGCAGGACGGATTCGCAGATTCCTTTCTTCAAGCAATTTCTTGTTTGAACGCTCCAATATTCGATTGAAATCCTTTACGGAAATCCCACTTTTTACAGCAAAATACTCTTTGTCTGAACTATAATGCAGAATGTTTTTCCCATCCTCCCAATTCCCCCGCGTGGTCATTAGATAAAATTCCAGCATAAGGGCTGCATCTGCGGGATCCAAAACAGATTCCAATTCCTGCCTTGTCCAGACATAAAACTTCCCCTCCTCATATTCGCTGTCGGCATCTATCGAAGCATAAAACCCACCTTCGGGGTGGCGAAGTTCCCTTTCAGCAAAAGCAATGGTTTGCTCAACAACTTCAGCATACCGGGATCTTTTAGTGACCTGATAAGCATGGGCATAAAGCGAAATTAACTGTCCATTGTCGTAAAGCATCTTCTCGAAGTGGGGGACCTTCCAGAACTGGTCGGTTGAATAGCGCGAGAAGCCTCCGCCAATCTGATCGTAAATTCCACCCCTTGCCATTGCATCCAAGCTGATGGTTACGGCATCAAGCGCCTGCTGATCACCCGTCAGGTAGTGATAATGAAGCAGAAATTCAAAACCAATGGGCAGCATAAATTTTGGGGCTCCATTATACCCTCCTAACTTAAAATCGATTGTCTGAATCAGATTTGCAAACGACTCCACATATTCCTCCCTTGTGAATGGCAAAGGATTAACAATTTCAGGCAATGCATTGGCACGAATACCCTGGGTAAGCGCTTCGGCAGCCTGCAAAATCCGGGGATAGCTGGTTTGATAAAGATGGCTGAGCTGGCTTAAAGCGTCAGTCCATTGCTCAGGAGGGAAATAGGTCCCGGCATGAAATGGCCGGCCATCAGGAAGTGCAAATGCATTCAGAGGCCATCCTCCCCTGCCGGACAAGAGCTGGGCGGCATCCATATAAATACGGTCGATATCGGGACGCTCCTCCCTGTCAATTTTTATGCATACAAAATGTTCATTCATAAATTCGGCAATCGACTCATCAGAAAACGATTCATGAGCCATTACATGGCACCAATGACATGCCGCATAGCCAACACTAATGATCAGTGGTTTATTCTTTTCCTTCGCTTTTGCGAGCGCCTCTTCACCCCATTCATACCAGTCAACGGGATTATCCGCATGTTGCTTAAGATAGGGGCTGTTTGCCCGGGATAATCTGTTTTGTTTGTTCATATCTGTAGAACAAATCAGTTGGTAAATGGTTTGAAAATTAGCAACTGAAAGGGATAATTTATGTAACTTTAATTAATAATTTAAATCTCTGGATGAGCGATCTCAGCGACAGGCTGCATACCGCACCATTTGTCAGGCTTCTTGTCCCTTTTATTGCAGGAATTGTTTTAGGCGATC
Organism: uncultured Bacteroidia bacterium; assembly: GCA_903918045.1. GTDB lineage: Bacteria > Bacteroidota > Bacteroidia > Bacteroidales > Prolixibacteraceae > JAAFHB01. Next base: position 38,709 of record CAIXCY010000152.1, on the reverse strand, counting down.
TGTTCAGGCCTGAATTTAAATGGTTGTTTCTGGGATTATCTATTACATTTTTCCTACTCCTTCCCTATTTTATCACCGTAACCTTCAAGAGGGAATCACTATTTGGGATTATCCTTATTCCTGTTTTTCTTTTTTTGGGTCTCTTTATTGCTACTGATCTCCGTTATGTTCCGCAACCTCTGCCCGAAAAGGGATATTTTGCTGTGGTCGATGAATATCCGATAGAAAAAGAGAAGTCATACCGGGCTGTGATCCGGCTGCTCGAACCAAAAATCAAGGTGCTTGCCTATTTCGAAAAATCAGATTCCCTGTCCCTTGTAGAGCCAGGATTTGTGGTGTGGTTTCGTGGAAGACCGGATCAGCTTCGAAAAACAGGAAACCCGTTTGAGTTCGACTACCAGGCCTATGCAATCCGGAATCAGATCGGCCACCGGATTTTTATCAAGCATAAAGATTACCATTTTTTAGCCGGACAAAAGAGGCCTAATCTGGCAGAAGAATCGCTGATTGTCCGTGACCGGTTAATTAAAATCATTGAGGATTGTGGGCTTAAAGGTGAAATTTTACATCTGGTTTCATCCGTTAGCCTTGGTGCACGGGAAGAACTTGAACCTGAAATCACCCAAAGTTTCTCAAAAACGGGAGTGACCCATGTATTGGCAGTCTCGGGGATGAACGTTGCCATCATCTTTGTAGTTCTCGAATTTTTCCTGCGATTCCTGAACCGTAAAAAATGGGGAATCATTATCCAAACGCTACTTATTCTTGCCGGAGTCTGGGGTTATGCCTTTGTTACCGGTCTGTCCGCTTCCGTGCTTCGGGCAGCAGCGATGTTCACTTTTATCCTGATCGGCAAAACACTGAGCCGGAATGCCAATATTTACAACTCACTGGCTGCTTCGGCATTTGTCTTGCTCTGTTTTAATCCCTCCCTGGTTTATGATGTAGGGTTTCAGCTCTCCTATGCTGCGGTATTTTCAATTGTTTATTTCCACCCTTTTTTATATAGATTGCGGTATTTTAAATACTGGGTTCCTGATCAGATCTGGATAATGATTACCGTTTCTCTGGCTGCCCAGATCGGGACAATCCCATTTCTGTTGCATTATTTTCACCAGTTCCCAACGTGGTTTCTGTTGGCAAATCTGATGGTCATCCCATTGGTCACTGTAATTCTCTACCTTTCTTGTATCGTGTTTGCGGTTGCACCGATAGTTCCCTTTTGGGGAGTAATAATGACTAAGGTTCTTGAATGGGCAGGCCAGGGAATGCTTTTCTCCGTTCGTTTTGTCGAAAAGCTACCCTATTCTGTAATTGAAGGGATCTATCCATCTGACTTCACTTTATTTCTGATTGTGATCTTTGCTGTTCTTCTTACAGTTTTTCTTCTTTACAAAATCAGAATAGCACTATTCGGATCGTTGATTTCAGTAATCATCCTATTGTTATTAAGCAATTTAAATACTTATAAAAAACTGGCACAGCGGGAGATTGTAGTTTTTAATCTTCCGGGAAAATTACTTGTTGCGTTTACCCACGGAAGAGAGACAATCTGGCTTACTTCAGATAAAAACGTTACTGTTGAAAAGCTTAAGCCTTATACCAAGCCGTACGAAGGTTTCAGAGGTATCCACCGATCGAAAATAATCTGTCTGACCGATTCTGCCCTTGTAGTTTTCGGCTCATTTGCCCATAACCAAAACTTCGTGAATTTTAAGGGTATAGCAATATACCTTCCAGTTGAGAGAAAAAGGAATAGTTCCGATTTGAATTACCTCCCTCATTCTGATCTGGTCATCCTGTCGGGAAAAAACAAGGCTGAATTACCGTTATTCAAAGAAAAATTCCCGGATGCCGTTCTTGTTGAGAACAGAACATCCGGGAATGGTTTTGAAAACAGTGACTATCCGCTCTTTGCTTCAAACGAGCCAAAATATTTTAATGCCACCACAGGGGGAGCAGTCCGAATCGCTTTAAAAGCTGGAGCTAACCATTCAAGTAAAATCCAACGATGCGGATATTTCAGCTCGGAATAAAGAGGCTGTATCAACATTCTTTACTTTTGATGCAGCCGCTTACAACGGTTGACCTAAGTTTTCAGGATGCCTGCTGAACTGTTATCTTTCTTTGTATTGATTGGAAGAACACCTCCCATTTCCCCCATCACATTAACGAGGTCGGAACCTGTAGGAACGACGATTTTCGAATTATCCTTCAGTGATGTCTCCATGGCCTGAATTCTACGTAATAACTGGGCATTTCCTACAAAATATTTCTCAGCAGCCTCATTCACCAGCTGAATAGCCTGCGCTTCACCCTCTGCCCGAAGAATCGCACCCTGCTTGATCCCTTCCGCACGACGGATCTCTGCACGTTTTTCCCCATCAGCCTTTGTTTCGGTGGCGGTTGCGAAGTCTATCGCTGCGATTTTCTCATTTTCTGCTTTGACGATCTTATTCATGGTCTCCTGAACATCTTTCGGCGGATCGATCTCTTTAAGTTCGGTTCGGACAATTTCAATTCCCCAGTTCATGGTCTCCTCCAAAAGAGTTCCATGAAGCTCCTTATTGATTTTCCCGCGTTCACTGTTTGCCGATTTAAGAGTCATGGTGCCAATAATATTCCTTAAAGTGGTACGCGCAAGATTGACAATCTGATATTCGATACTGTTGACATTGTATTGTGAATTCTTCACACTTAGCTCATCCGATTTGATCTTAAAATAAACCTGGGCATCCACCTTTGCATTCAGATTATCGTTTGTTATAATCTCCTGAGGTTCTGCATTAATCATCTGCTCGGTGATATTGATTTTGTACATAATATCGATACCCGGGATAATCCAGTTAAAACCGTAGCCTGCAAAGCGGTGATATTTACCAAACCGTTCAACCAACGCCCGATGAGTTGGTCTGACAATCCGTATTCCTGCAAAAAAGAAAAGGACTATTACTACTGCGACAATAGGGAGAAGCGCTTCCATAATCAATGTTTTTAGGATAAATAATTGAATAAAAAGGAGATCTTAATTTCTTATAAATATAATCATTCTTATTGAAGTTATTGGCGCTTCAATTTATCTAAAAACATGAAAAAAATCAGATTTTATGTCATCTTATAAGGGTGAAAAGGTAAGTAAACAGGCTTCGGGACTACGTCTTTGTTCTCGTTTTAAAATGAAGGGAGTCCCCCCATTCACCATAGCCAATCTCCCCGTCTGCCATTGCTATGCGTGCATCGAGACATCCTTTGCACTGTGAAGGTTCCTCATCGATGCAAGGTTTATTTTCATAGAGAAGGTAATCATTCCGATAAAGTCCCGGAGTGATATTGGGCATGATAATATTGGCACCCACCTTGATCCCCTTTTCCCGACCCATCGGATCGATCGCCTGAAGTGCTGTTGCCGCAGCAATATTGATATCTTTCATCAGTATCCGCAGGGTGGCGATCATCTTTAACGAGAGTTCGAATCTTTTTTGAATTGGCAGGAGTTCATTCCGAAATTTATAAAGCGGCGTTTGGGAGTGTTCGAGGTAGGGTCCCATCCCTACCATATCAATACCGAACTGCTGAAAAAAGAGCAGGTCCTGTGCCAGATCACCCATCGTCTGGAAAGGGAGCCCGATCATAACACCTGTACCGGTTTGGTACCCAATGGCCCGAAGTGCATGGAGGCAATCGAGACGACGGTTAAAATCGTGTAAAAGATTCTGAGGATGAATTTTGCGAAAAAGGGTTTGATTTGTGGTTTCGATGCGCAACAGATATCGGTGGGCGCCCGCCTCGAACCACTGCCGGTAAACCGGTTCCGGCTGCTCACCAACGGAGAGTGTAATACCAAGACGTCCTTTGCTTTGATGTTTAATCTGCTCGACAAGTTTTGAGATCCGGTCGGCAGAGGCTGGTGAACTGTTTTCACCCGATTGTAATACGATCGATCCAAAATTGCATTCATCGGCAAAACGGGCCGCTTCCAATATCTCCTGATCAGTAAGGTTATACCGTTGAACGGAACGATTGGAGTGTCTTATTCCGCAATAAAAACAATCTTTTTGGCAAATATTCGAGAATTCAATGAGCCCTCTGAAATAAACTTTATTTCCTGAATAAAGATTTTTGATTCTTCCCCCGTGTTCCAGGAGGCGAAGCATGTCCTCACCTTCGCATCGAAGAAGCTGTTCCAGATCGGACAGGGAAAAGGAAGATTGGGCTATTATTTCATCGATATTGCTCATTATTAAAAATTAATAATAAATTGAATAGCACAAATCAGAGGTTAGAAATAATTTGCAGAAAATGGTGATCAATGCAATATCCAAAGTGAAAAATACAAAATTAAAACAAACCCTGAAAATTTATTTGCTTTTTTATAATCACACCACCCCTTTAAGGTCTGATTACCTCCCAGTTGATGAATTTTCAAATTGCCGCATTGCCGAATTAGCACATTAGCTGACTCCCTTTCACCCCTTCGCCTCTTCTCCCTTTCGCCCCTCGCCCATTCGCCTCTTAATACGTCACCTTGGAACCTTAATCCTGTAACTCGTGGTTACCTGTCCTTTGGTTATATCGGTCAATTTACCTTTGAGAATCCTTTTTTTAAGTGGAGAACAATAATCAACAAACATCACCCCTTCGAGATGATCGTATTCGTGCTGTATTACGCGGGCAGGAAAGCCGGTAAAAATCTCATCGTATTCCTTTAAATCGGTATCCTGATACTTAATCCGGACTGTACTGTATCTCAACACCTCTTCCCGCAAACCTGGGATACTGAGGCATCCCTCCTCAATTAAGACCTTTTCGCCAGTTTCTTCAATGATATGGGGATTAATAAATGCTTTTCTGAAATCTTTAAGCGTCGGCTCATCTTCTCCCAGGGCAGAGAGATCGATAACAAAAATACGGCAGGTAAGACCGATTTGTGGAGCTGCAAGTCCAACCCCTTCGGCATTATGCATGGTCTCAAACATATCTTCTACAAGTTGTTTAAGCCCTTTATAATTTTCATCTAAATCAGTGGTTATTTTTCTAAGTACGGGATCTCCATACACGGTAATCGGATAAATCATGCTTATTACTTTAAAAATTTCTTCCCTTCAAGGTACGATTGAAGGATAATTGTAGCACTAACACCATCGATAGTCTCTTTGTTCTGTCGCTCCTTCTTTTTTACTCCGGCATCGATCATCGTTTGAAAGGCCATCCGGGAGGTGAACCGTTCGTCCATCTGCTGAATAGGCATAGCGGGATAAATCTGCTGGAACTTTTTAAGGAAAGGGTTGATATACCTGATCGCCTCGGAAGGCTGATTATTGAGTTGCATCGGATACCCAATCAGCACCAGTTCTACCGATTCACGCGCGAAATAATCAGACAAAAATCCCCAGATCTCCTCCGCTGAAACAGTGGTCAACCTTGTGGCAATAATTTGTAACGGATCTGTCACTGCCAATCCAACCCTTTTTTTCCCGTAATCAATAGATAATACCCTTCCCACAATGGTTTATAATGTTGAATTGCAAAGATAAGTGATTTTTTCGGTTTGAAAATTCGACTTTTTATCGCTATATTTGATAGGAGAATGAACCTTTAAAGTGAATCAGCTATGGCTATCCCTACATCCAGAACAACAGTAGAAGCTGAAATTCGCATCGACAAAACCAAATGCAATGGCTGCGGATTATGTGTTGAGGTTTGCACCGATTTCAGTTTTCACATTATTGATAAGAAAGTTGCATTAACCGGCAATCCCTTGATTGGCTGCATTGGTTGCGGGCATTGCATGGCCATTTGTCCCACTGAGGCAATTGAAATATCCGGTCGGGAATTATCTGTTGACGATCTATTTAAATTACCAGATAAAGAGAGCTCAGCAACCTATATGCAGTTATGTAATTTACTTCAGTCAAGAAGAAGTATACGGGAATTTACCGACAAGCCAGTTGACCGGGAAACGCTTGATAAAATTGTTACAGCAGCCTCTACAGCTCCAATGGGTATACCGCCATCCGATGTCCATCTGTTGGTTCTTGAAGACCATGAAAAAGTCAGGAAATTCTCTGTCGACTTTTGTATTTTCCTTCAAAGTATGAAATGGTTTGTTTCAGACTGGTTTCTATTTTTAATCCGCCCATTCCTCGGAAAAACCAACCACCAGATGTTCAAAGAATTCATAAAACCACTCATTCAGATCTATACCGGGAGTATGGAAAAAGGGATTGATTATGTCACATACAATGCTCCGCTTGCAATCTATTTTTATGGTTCTCCATTTACCGATCCTGCAGACCCAATCATTGCCGCAACTTACGCGATGATTGCAGGTGAATCGCTCGGTCTGGGAACTTGTATGATCGGAGGTATCCACCCTTTTATTCAAAATGGAGGGAGAGCAAGAAAACTCAGGGAGAAGTATGGAATTAAATTCAAAAGTCGTGAGGGATTGTTTGTAATCTTTGGTTATCCTAAAGTTAAGTATTCGAAAGGGATAAGAAGGACCTTTGCTTCTGTTGATGTAAAAAACTGATTTGAATCTTTCGAATTCATCTGCAATAATGCAACTAATTTTACCTTGCCATTTGACCCACCTACATCAATTTGGAATGGGTATAAGGGAGTCAGCCATCCAAACAACGATTTTTATCATAAATTTGTTAAATCAAAATGGGGGTTTTCCGCCCTCTTTGCATTTAACAAAATAAGATGATCAACTTTAAAAATATACAAACAGAAATTGATGCCAGTTATCTTTATCAGATTCTGGCAGAGCACGAAGAGGATCCCAACATTGTCAATGTGTTCAGGCAAATGTCGGAGATCGAGAAGGGACATGCCACTGCATTTATGAAGATCAACAATCTTGATCCGGCCAATATGCCACCTCCATCGGTAAGAGCGCGCGTGCTGAATAAAATTGGGAAGCTATTGGGATATGATTTTATACTTGGCGTACTGATGGATACCGAGAAAAACATCTCCCTTTCGGTTATCAATTCACGAAAAAACGTGAATGCAGATCGTTCGCTATCGGATACGGCTCATGTAACGATCCTTCAGAACATCGCCGCAAACCATCCCAGCGTATCAGGCAACTACCTTGCACGATTTGAGAAGCGGCACCGCTCCGTCGGCGGGAATGCTCTCAGGGCTGCTGTACTCGGAGGAAATGACGGGCTTGTTTCAAATTTTAGTCTCGTCATGGGGATTGCGGGGGCAGCAAGCGGTCAGAGTACGATCCTCTTTACCGGTCTGGCCGGATTACTTGCCGGAGCGTTATCCATGGCTCTGGGAGAATGGATCTCAGTGACAAGTTCAAAGGAGCTCTATGAGAATCAGATGCAGCTGGAGCTGGAGGAGTTGGAAAATAACCCCGAAGGTGAACAGTGGGAACTAGCCCTGATCTATCAGTCTAAAGGGATTCCAGAAGAGCAGGCTCAGAAAATGGCGAAAGATATAATTTCGAATAAGGAACTGGCTCATGAGGTCTTAATCAAGGAGGAACTTGGGATCAATAAGGAAGATCTTGAAGGTTCTGCCATGGAGGCTGCAGTGGCATCCTTCATCCTATTTGCAGTAGGTGCAGTAATTCCTGTTATCCCTTTTTTCTTTGTAGGAGGTTTCAGGGCAATCATCCTGAGTTCAATTTTCAGCGGATTTGGATTATTTCTGATTGGCGCTTCAATTACCTTGTTTACAGGGAAAAGCATCTGGCATTCGGGTTTTAGACAGGTTATATTCGGACTTGCTGCGGCAGCCATTACCTTTGGAATTGGCAGGCTCATCGGAGCCTCTGTTCTGGGATAGTGAAGGTGAGAGGGTGAGAAAGGGAGAGTACACGATGACACGAGTACACGAGGGCACGGGAATGTGACAGATAGCAGTAAAGAATAATGAAGAAATGCAAGAATTATGGAATTAGTTGAAGGTTATCTGAAAATAGCATTGAGCAGCTCTGCTGTTTACCTGTTTATTATTGTTGCGATCCGGTTATTTGGAAAGAAGGAGCTTGCGCAGCTTTCGATTATCGACCTGGTTTTCATTTTGCTGATCAGCAATGCTGTTCAAAATGCAATGGTAGGCTCTGACTCCTCACTATCCGGAGGATTAGTGGCTGCCTCAACCCTGTTTATTATCAATTATCTGTTTAAATTTCTCCTCTATCGTTTTCCAAAGCTTGGAAATTACGTTCAGGGAAACGAAATGCTCCTGATTTACAAGGGGCAGCTCAACAAGGCGAATATGGATAAGGCACGGATCACCCATGAAGAGATTTTGGAAGCGGTGAGGGAACATGGGGTTGCCGAAATCAGGGAGGTCGACCTGGCAGTACTAGAGATAGATGGAAATATAAGCATCATATCGAACGAATATAAGCACAGGACTATCCGCAAGCGAAAAGGGCGGAATAAGGTGATGAAGAATCAGTAGGATGGGGACTTATTCGTATATTTGAGATTGGTATATATTAAAAAAAATCACCACGGAGGCACTGAGTACACTAAGATTCACGGAGAATAATTTAAAAATAACTCCGTGCTCCTCCGTGCTATCCGTGCCTCCGTGTTAATTTTTCTCCGTGCTCTCCCAGCCTCGGTGGTTTTACCTCCTCGTATTGGCAATTTAACAGATGGATACAAAAAAAGGCGCCTCTCAGCGCCTTTTTTATCTATAGTCCGAATGAACTTATTGTTTTTTCAGATTTGCCTGAGCAGCAGCTAAACGCGCGATTGGTACCCTGAATGGAGAACAGCTCACATAGTCAAGGCCAACGCCATCGCAGAATTCAACAGAACTTGGCTCACCGCCATGCTCGCCGCAAATTCCCAATTTGATGTCAGGACGGGTTGAACGACCCTTCGCAACGGCCATCTCGATCAACAGACCAACACCATGCTGATCCAAAATCTGGAAAGGATCTTGTTTAAGAATTCCCTTATCGAGGTATGCAGGTAAGAATTTACCGGCGTCATCACGCGAGAATCCCATCGTCATCTGAGTAAGGTCATTGGTTCCAAAGGAGAAGAACTGTGCTTCCTTGGCAATACCTTCGGCAGTCAGGGCAGCACGGGGAACTTCGATCATTGTACCAACAAGATAGTCAATCCTGTCACCACGCTCAGCAAATACAGCCTCTGCAGTCTTATTGATGATATCAGCCTGATTCTTGAACTCAGCAACAGTACCAATCAATGGAACCATGATTTCAGGACGGGCGTCAACACCTTTTGCTTTGAGGTTCATCGCAGCTTCGATGATTGCACGTGCCTGCATCTCGGTGATCTCAGGATAGGTGATTCCCAAACGGCAACCACGGTGCCCTAACATTGGGTTGAACTCTTCAAGTTCAGAAACCTTGATACGAATCTGGTCGATTGAGATTCCCATCTCATCGGCAAGTTCTTTTTGGGTAGCTTGTTGGTGAGGAACAAATTCGTGCAATGGCGGATCCAAAAGACGAACAGTAACGCCATAACCGGCCATCGCCTCAAAGATTCCTTCGAAGTCTGAACGCTGGTAGGGCAATAATTTAGCCAATGCCAGCTTACGACCCTTTTCATCAGATGAGAGGATCATTTCGCGCATCGCCTTGATCCGTTCCCCTTCGAAAAACATGTGCTCTGTACGGCAAAGACCAATACCCTTGGCACCAAACTGACGTGCAATTGCAGCATCTTTAGGTGTGTCGGCATTGGTACGAACTTTCATACGGGAGAATTTATCGGACAGATCCATCAATTTGGCAAAGTCAGCGCTTAATTCAGCCTCCTGAGTTTTTACTTTACCATCATAGACCTCGCCTGTTGAACCGTTTAATGAAATCCAGTCACCCTCTTTATAGGATAGGCCACCGGCTTCACAAGTTCTGGTTTTGTAATCGATACGCATTGATCCGGCTCCGGAAACGCAGCATTTACCCATTCCGCGGGCAACGACAGCAGCATGAGAGGTCATCCCTCCACGAGCGGTCAAAATACCTCTGGCGATAACCATCCCTTCAAGATCCTCAGGAGATGTTTCGATACGGACAAGGATAGAGTTTTCATATTTCCCTGCCTCATCAGCAAAGAAAACGATCTGCCCTGTTGCTGCACCCGGAGATGCAGGTAGTCCTTTTGCAATAACTTTAGCAGTTAAAAGTGCCTCAGTATGGAATACCGGGTGAAGTAATTCATCCAGTTTATTTGGTTCAACACGCATCAGAGCTGTTTTCTCATCGATAAAACCTTCGGCAAGCATATCAACGGCCATTTTCACCATTGCAGCACCGGTACGTTTACCGTTACGTGTTTGCAACAACCAAAGTTTGCCATCCTGAATGGTAAACTCGATGTCCTGCATATCGTGATAGTGATTTTCAAGTTTTTGCTGAGTCGCCAGCAATTCGGCATAAGCGACCGGCATTGCCTCCTCGAGTGAAGGGAATTTTGAGGCGCGTTCTTCTTCGCTTACATTCTGAAGTGCCGCCCAACGGTGCGATCCTTCGAGTGTAATCTCCTGCGGAGTACGGATACCTGCAACAACGTCTTCACCCTGTGCATTAATAAGGTATTCACCATTGAAAATATCTTCACCTGTCGATGCGTCACGTGTAAATGCAACACCGGTAGCCGAATTATTTCCCATGTTTCCAAATACCATCGCCTGAACATTTACAGCGGTTCCCCACTCAACAGGAATATTATTCAGTTTCCTGTAGTAGATTGCCCGGTCGTTCATCCAGCTTTCGAAAACAGCGCCTACAGAACCCCATAATTGTTCCCATGGATCGGAAGGAAATTCATTTCCGGTTTTCAACAAAACAGCCTGTTTAAAACGAAGCACCAATAATTTAAGGTCAGCAACTGTAAAGTCGGTATCCTGGTGAATACCACGCTCCTCTTTTAATCCCTCGATAATCTCTTCGAAAGGATCGATATCTTCTTTGCTATGTGGTTTTAAGCCTAATACAACATCTCCGTACATCTGTACAAAACGGCGGTATGAATCCCATGCAAAACGCTCATTGCCCGATTTTTTTGCAATTCCATCAACAGCCAGGTCATTCAATCCCAGGTTAAGGATTGTGTCCATCATACCTGGCATCGATGCGCGAGCCCCTGAACGAACAGAGAGTAAACAAGGGTTTTCTTTTGACCCAAATTTAGTGTTTGTTAGTTGCTCAACAAGTGTCACTGCATCCTGTACTTCCTTTTTGATCATTTCGAAAGCTGCGTCTCGCCCTTTCTCAACAAAAGCGGTACAAACTTCAGTGGTAATTGTGAATCCCGGAGGAACCGGAACGCCAATCAGGTTCATCTCTGCGAGGTTGGCACCTTTCCCTCCGAGGAGATTCTTCATCCCTGCTCCGCCTTCAGCCTGTCCATTTCCGAATGTATAAACGTACTTGGTCATAATTAAAGTAATTAATTTAGAAGTGTTAATAAATTGTTATTTTGGGCAGCAAATTTAAGGTTATTTTTCCAATCTTCGAATGATGTTCTTCAGATGTTTCAATTTTGTAACTATTAAAAGATAATTTTGCAAAAAATATTAGCGAAGATGAGAATTTGTTTGATTGGAGCAGGTAACGTTGCCACACATCTTGGAATCGCCCTTACTCAAAACGGGCATCAGGTTGTGCAGGTGTGGTCCCGAACAGAAAATCATGCTGCCCGATTAGCCTCAAAACTCAATACCGGATTCACGACAAATTTAGACTCAATTACTTCGGAAACTGATATTTATATTATTGCAGTGAGGGATAACGCAATTGCTTCACTTTTACCTGAAGTTAAGTGGGGAAACAAGCTGGTTCTGCATACGGCCGGAAGCATTTCAATGGATATTCTTGCTCCTTATTGTGAGAACTATGGTGTTTTCTACCCTTTTCAAACGTTCTCAATTGATAAAAATGTTGACTTTGAAAATGTTCCGGTTTACATCGAAGCAAATACGCCGAAAAATCTGGAAGTCCTGAGCGAGTTGGCTCATTCAATTTCCGGCAATGTCACACAACTTAATTCCAGCCAACGTCAACAGATTCACCTGGCTGCGGTTTTTGTTTGCAATTTTGTGAACCACTTTTATTCAGTTGGACAGGAGTTGCTTAACCAAAAAGGGATCGATTTCGGGATTCTCAAACCGCTAATCCTGGAAACAGCAAACAAGGCAATTACCCAAAGTCCACTTGCCTCACAAACAGGACCTGCCATTCGGAATGATAAAGTAGTCATGGACAAACATCTTGCAATGCTCACCGATTATCCTGATCTGAAGGCGCTTTATCAACAGATCAGCCAACGTATAATTCAAACACATTTATAATTAGAATGGGATTTTTCAAAGAAGAACTGACGAAAGTCAAAGCATTTGTATTTGATATTGACGGGGTTATATCTGCCGCCACTCAGGCACTTACCCCGGAAGGCGAAACTGTCAGGACATCAAATCTAAAAGACGGATTTGCCCTGATGTATGCGATCAGAATAGGTTATCCGGTTTGCGTAATCACAGGAGGAAAAACTATTGACGTCATAAAACGATGTGAAAAAATAGGAATCAAAGATTTATACACCGGATCATTAAAAAAATTGCCTTGTCTGATCGACTTTATGGAGAAAAACAACCTGAAATCAGAAGAGGTGATGTACATGGGCGATGATCTGCCCGATTATCCGGTAATGAGGGCCGTTGGTGTTCCCGTTTGCCCAAAGGATGCAGCTCAGGAGATAAAAGCAATCTCACATTATATTTCCGATAAAGACGGAGGTCAGGGTTGTGTTAGGGATGTTCTCGAACAGGTACTTCGGTCACAGGGGAAATGGATTGATTGTGAAAAAATGAACTGGGAGCTGTTTTAATGCTATCCGATTATAAAATAATACTGGCTTCAAAGTCTCCGCGGAGACGCCAACTACTCGATGGACTAAACATCCCCTTCGAAGTTGTTATCCATGAAGTTGACGAGGTGTTTCCCGAAGGATTACCTATGGAAGAAATTCCGGTTTACCTGGCCAAACTCAAGGCCGAACCATTTACCGAAGAACTGAGTCACGATGCGCTTGTAATTACCGCAGACACCATTGTCTGGGTAGATGGAACCGTTTTAGGAAAACCAAATGATTTTGAACATGCTGCGGTAATGTTGCGACAGTTATCGGGTAAAAAGCATATTGTTGTGACCGGCGTTTGTCTCACTTCCAGGGAAAAGCAGGTTACATTTTCGGCCTCAACGGATGTCTATTTCAAGGAGCTATCGGATCAGGAGATCACTTTTTACTTGGAGAACTACAGGCCTTACGATAAAGCGGGATCGTATGGTGTTCAGGAATGGATTGGCTATATTGCGATTACAAAAATAGAAGGTTCCTATTTCAATGTAATGGGACTTCCCGTGCAACGGCTTTATGAAGAGCTAAATAAATTTTAAAATGCAAAATTACAAAGTGCAAATGGAAATAAAGTGATGAAAATAAGTCGCATTTATAATTATTTGATTTTGCTGTAACACTTATTAGACCTTATTTGTATTTTTTAAACTTTAGTAGCTATTCATCATCCCCTAAGCCATACCTTATTACCTTATTTATCAAGCAATAAGAATATTCAAAATCAAACATGAAAACTAATCAAATAACAATATATTAATATGTTACGCTCACTTTGCTTTAGTATCCTTTTCATTTTTGCGACAACCCTTTTGTTCGCCAAAGAAGGGATGTGGATTCCAACACTGCTTCAGAAATACAATATCGAAGAGATGTCTCAAATGGGATTCAAACTCTCGGCCGAGGATATTTACAGTGTCAACCATGCCAGTTTGAAAGATGCCGTTGTCCTCTTTGGATCAGGTTGTACAGGCGAGGTGATTTCGGAAGATGGTCTCCTGATAACCAATCACCACTGTGGGTTTGACCAGATCCAGAAGCACAGTTCAGTCGGAAACGACTACCTTACAAATGGTTTCTGGGCTATGAACAGATCGGAAGAATTAACAAATCCGGGATTAACCGTGCGGTTTTTAGTTAAAATGGAGGATATTACCAGTCAAATGGCCACAAAGTTGATGGACAATTCGGGAAAGGTTTCAAAATTGGATACAACCACCCAAAACCTTGAACGGATTAAAAAAGAATACCTCGCAGGAACCGGATATTCGGCAGACATCAAACCGCTGTTCAACGGAAATCAGTATTTTATCTATGTTTATGAAGTATTCAAAGATGTTCGTTTAGTGGGCGCCCCTCCTGTTTCGATCGGAAAATTTGGTGGAGATACCGATAACTGGATGTGGCCCCGGCATACGGGAGACTTTTCGCTGTTCCGGATTTACGCCGGAAAGGATAACAAACCGGCAGCCTTTTCCCCAAATAACATCCCCTATCATCCTAAAAAATCTTTCGCGATTAACATTAAAGGACTAAAAGAGGGCGATTTCACAATGATTTTCGGTTACCCGGGAACGACCCAGCGATATCTTCCCTCACAGGCTGTTAACCTGATAATGAATCAAAGTGATCCGGCAAAGGTGGCCATCCGGACTGTGAAGCTGGATATCTGGGCTCAACAAATGAGAACCGATCCTAAGATCCGAATTCAATATGCAAGTAAGTATGTTTCAGCAGCCAATGCATGGAAGAAATGGCAGGGTGAAGTAAAGGGTTTAAACCGGCTCGATGCCATTAATCTAAAGAAAAAAGGGGAGCTGGATTTTGAAAAATGGACCACCACAAATTCTGACCGGAAAGAGCAATTCGGGAGCCTTCCCTCAGACTTTGAAAAGGTTTATAGCGAGTTCAAACAATATCTGGCAGCAAATGACTATTATACCGAATGCATCAAATATGGCTCCGATATCTTTGCCCTCGCCGCAAAACTGGACGCGATTAAATCCATTACAGATCACGAAAAATTGGCTGCGGAACTGAAAAAGCTAAGAGAATATCTTGTGACTTATTTTAAAGATTATGACCAGACAACTGACGAAAAAGTGTGGTCTGCCTTGATGAAACTTTATGTTGCAAAAGTTGATTCAAAATATATCCCTGCAAAATTAAGCCAGCTAATTACAGAGATCGGATCTGAAAAATTTGCTCAAAAAACCTACCGGAAATCACTGCTGACTGATAGTCTTAGAATTAAAGAGCTGTTAAATGTTTTCGATCAGAGGTCGATTAAAAAATTGGAAAAAGACCCGGTTTACGGCCTCTATAAAATGATCCGCCTCGGTCACCTCACCAATGTTGAACCAAACTTCAGATCTTTAACCAGTTCGATCGGGGCGCTTCAGAAGAAATATACTTTAGCCTTGATGGAAATGAACTCCGGTCAAAGGATGATGGCAGATGCCAACCTTACCTTAAGGGTCGCCTATGGACGGATTGAAGGATACAAACCAGCCGATGGTGTTACCTATAAATGCTTTACAACCCTGAGCGGAATACTGGAGAAGGACAGGCTTGATTTCCCTGATTATAAAATCCCAGAACGGTTGAAGGAGCTATATCGCACCAGAAATTTTGGTCCGTATGTGAATCAGTCGGGCGAAGTTCCTGTTGGTTTCTGTGCCTCCAATCATACAACAGGCGGAAATTCAGGAAGCCCCGTCTTAAATGCGCAGGGAGAACTTATCGGTGTAAATTTCGACCGGTGCTGGGAAGGGACGATGAGCGATCTGGTTTACGATCCCGATCAGTGCCGAAATATTGCGCTCGATATTCGATACGCACTTTTTATTATCGATAAATTTGCCGGAGCCGGGTATTTGGTGAAGGAGATGAATTTGGTGAAATAAAGCGGGCGGCTGGCTATTGGCGGCTGGCAGATCTTTCCGCATTATGGAATATTTTGGCTAATTTTAATAACTCTTTGATCTATCTTTAATCTTTGACAATCAGTATAATCCGTGTCATCGGTGTTCTGTAAATAATCACATACAAATAATTAATTTCATGAAAGATCAACTATCATTTTACAAGGCAAAACTGGAATTTGAGATTGATTCCTGGGATTTATTTGATTCGATAAACCAGGGACTGGATATCAAGGTAATCGATGCACGGTCAGGTGAGGCATACCAATTGGAACATATTCCCGGTTCAATCAATCTGCCTTACCGGACAATGTCTGTTGAAACAACTCAAATCCTTGAGAAAGAAACACTCTATGTGACCTATTGCGACGGGATTGGATGCAATGCCTCAACCAAAGGGGCTTACAATATGACGAAACTTGGATTTAAGGTCAAAGAATTAATGGGCGGTCTTGATTGGTGGAAACGGGACGGGTATCAGACTGAAGGATCAAAATCTCAGAATGGAACCGGGATTTTTTGTGGTTGCTGATTATTTATTCACAGGCAGACTATCGATTTTGATAATTCTAAAGGGTTAATTATCTGTAAAAGTGTTTATCTTATCAATTCTAACGGGAAATCGTTTCCAAATCCATAACTGGCAGGATATTGAAGTGTCCCGCTGTATTTTCTCATCAATGACGGCACCTCTTCCTGTAGGTAATTTTTCAATCCATTAACCGTAACCAGCTTGTTTGTTGCGGCTGCCCCTTTAAGCGCCTCAAGAAGAATATAGGTAAAGGCGCCATGCCCGAGTTGCGAGAATTCATTAGCATATTGTTGTGCCCCGCTGGCGGCCATCCAATGGGTACCCGTACTTCGGGAGACCAAGGCAATGGATTTTTGCTTTTCGGCATCTGCTGTTAAAAGGGCCTCAAATGCACCCGCACTCTGACAGGCATCCAAAATGAAAAGCTGCTTTTGCGCCTGTATATCAATCGCGAATTGTTGCAACACCTTTGCCTGGATGCCATGTTGCGTAAGCGCCTCGTTCACATTTTTCAGGTCTGTCACATCGTTTGGAACGAGATAAAATTCTTTGTCTCTTCCAATAACACCATGACCGGCGTAATAAAAAACGAAGAGATCATTAGGTTTCGCCGCTTTCTGCACTTCACTAAGAGCTTTAAGTATTCCGTTTTTATCTGCCTGATCATCAGTTACGAAATACGTTTGAATATTGATGATTACACTCCTGGCATCTTTCTCCAGCTCAGTCTTAAAGGCAGTGGCATCAGCAAGCGCATAATTCAGGACCATAGAAGGATTTTTGTAGGCATTAATTCCAATAACAACCAAATGGAGCGTTGCATTCTTATCGACAGCCGACAATGCTGATTGGGTGGCCGGTTTTGCAGGCTTATTGGTGACTGGCGCAGCAGTTTGTGAATAAATCACCCTGATCTCATCCGGGTCACTTTCTGTTCGCTGCCCGTTTAACGCCACTGCGCGTAAATTATTCTCCCCGGGTAGCAATTGGACCGTGTATTTTTTTGAAGTTGAATTCGGACTATTATCGTCTGCAACGAGCAAATTCCTTGTAGCCAGTGTAACAATTTTCCCATTGTGAAACAGCCTTATTTCATCAATAGGTTCGCTTTCGGAAGTCGCATTGACTATTATCTCTGCAACTCCTGTAGTATTCTGGTATTCGGGCGGTCCATCGTCAACAACATCCAGATTTCGTTTGGCTTCGGCATAAGATATTCTGACCTTTGGAGCAGGATTCAATACAATATCAACAGGATTAAACTGTTCGCCATGCAGCAGTCGCTGGTAGAGATTGGGCGTGTAGTATTTTTCAAACACAGCATCAAGGGTAATAATCTGCCGCGCTTTAAGGTAATAAAGTTGCTTCATACCACCAGGTGAACCGTCAAACCGCCCATAAGGTTCCAGAAAAACATAATCGTTTGCATCCTTGAAAAGATAGAGTGTACCCAAAAGTTTTCCTGAAGAGATCTCCCAAACTTTTACAGTCTGATCCTCCGTCAGGGCATAAACCAGTTGCTTATTACCGGAGAAATAAGCTGTCTGAACTGCTGTTTTCTGGCTTAAAAGCAACTTACCTGTTAAATCGTAAACCCTGAATCCATAGCCCAATGGCCCACAAACTGCAAGCAAGCTCAGGTCATCACTGGCAGTTTCAAACGGTACCCCGGCAGGAAAGTATGAATCGGGAGCCTGAACTGCACTTGAGAGGAGGTTTCCCGTCGAAAGATCATAGAGATCAAACAAATGGTTGTGATACAACATTGCTCTTTTTTTATCGCCCGACATGGCAATAGCATAGTTGTTTCCAAAAGTTTTATCTGGTTTATCCGATACCATTTCTTTTGAAAACAATCTTTTACCCGATGCGAGATCCCAAACACCGGCAATCTTTTTCTGGTAGCCGGTTTCGAATCCGGTCAAAAAGTCTTTATCCGGAAGAATTTGATATGAACCAAGTCTGCTATTAAATGCAAACAATTTTTCTTTCTGCTTTGTCTGGATATTCATTCTGAACATCACATCACCCTCCGGAGTCTCTTTCAGATAATAGATCGTTTTACCATCCTTGCCCGAAAATTGCATAACAACCTCATTATCGGGCATTCTGAAAGGCTTATCTTTGGTTGTAAGCAATTTTAATCCGTAGCGGACATCATAACTTTTAACTTTTAACCCTTCAGAAATTGTTATTGTATCTCCCGATTCTGAGACATCTCCGATTTGTTTTCCATCCAGGGCGGTGTGCCTGGATGCAGCCATTCTTTTAAAATCGAGCGTCTTAAGAATGCTTCCTTCTGTTATGATGTGAAGCAGTTCATCCTTCTGATTATACTTTTTCTGACCATTATTCCATAGATTGTCGAGCATCACACTTCCCTTACCATCAAGCATCCAGTTGGCAATGAGCCCGGTGTAAACGGATTCTTTCTTCCCCGTGATATAATTGAAAGTGGTAATTTCGTTGTTATTGCTGAGGTATAAATTATTGGTTCCCTCCGGAAAAAAGGCCGGCTCGATGGAAGGAAATTTAAGATGATCGTACGATTTTTCGAGCTTAAACGTAGCTGTATTATAAATTTGCAAATAGCTTTCCCCATTCTGCATATTTGAAGAACCTGAATTGTCTCCATAAATCGCCATAAATTTTCCGCCGGATGACATGATGAACCTGTTCACTACCACGTGGGGAAAATTTGCAATCTTTTGTCCGGTTAGCAAATCGTAGCAAAAGGTGAAGATTCCCCCAACAACAATCCTGTTTTGGGAAGGGATAATAATGGCTTTCCCATGATCTTCGAATGTCATTTTGAAAACCTCCCTCATTGTAGACAAATCGTAAATATTCCACATCTTTTCTCCGGTAGTTGCCAGTTTAGTCCCGTTGTCGATTAACGCCATGTCGACAATATCATTGCCATAATTAGCTGAACCATAGGTGCCGATAGACTTACCTGAGGATAAATCAATCAGTTCAAATTTTTCAAAACTTCCTACAATAATTTTGCTTTCGTCAGAGGAAAAAATTCCACCTGTAACCCCTCCTCCTTTGGAAAGGTGGTAAATAAGTGCGCCTGAAACAGTATTGTAACAATTCACCGAACTTCCACAGGTGATCAATAACAGCGTCGCATCTTTGTTCAGCGACAGTCCCCGGACATCTTTGGTACAAACGAAGGA
This sequence comes from uncultured Bacteroidia bacterium, assembly GCA_903918045.1. Classification (GTDB taxonomy): domain Bacteria; phylum Bacteroidota; class Bacteroidia; order Bacteroidales; family Prolixibacteraceae; genus JAAFHB01. The sequence goes on along the minus strand of CAIXCY010000152.1, from coordinate 19,199 downwards.
GTGGAGCTGCTTTTTCCGCTGCAGGTCCCACATGATCACCTGATTCTCTTCAGCAGAATATAGGAATCTACCCTGAGGGTCGGTGGTTATTCTTTTCACGGCAGAGGCATGTCCTCGTGGAATGATCAATTTTAAACCCTGTGAAAACCCTGTTAATGTGGCGACCAGAAGTACTAAGAGAAAGCTGACTCTTTTTTTCATCAGTAGTTTAGTTATGTTTAATCTCTATCATTAGTGGAACCACCGTGCCGTTGGCCACCTCAGAATTTTGCCGGTCATCCTCAACCGTAAGGTTACGTGAACTACCATAGGTGACATTGACCTGGAAACCAACTTTGGCAGGATCATATTTGATTTTCTCCTTAGCAATCAGCTTATCACCCAGCGCAGCCACAATCTTTGCTGAAAGACCACCTTTTGTTTTATTCATACGCTCCAACATCTCATTCATATCGAGGGGTGATTTCGAATAAAGGATCAGCAGGTAATCGGTTCCCTTGTTTTCGTCCATTTTAATGATCTTGGTATCGGATGGGAAGGCGACAATACTATTACTTCCAACGTGGGTTGATGTGAGATCATCGAAAGGGAGTATCCGGTTGATCTTACCTGTGAGGTCGGTGGCAAAGGCGTAAATATAGGCCTCTTTGTCAATATTCATATAAAACCGGAATTTTGTCCCGCTGGAATAGCTGTTCATCATGGTGTAGGCCACCAGGTCCTCCTTTGCGGCAACATCCTCTTCGACCATAAGGTTTCGGGATGAAATTTTGTTCACCGGCATCTCCTCTCCGGTGTTCAGCTTAAACTCCACACTTCCGCTCAGACTCATCGAATTTACAACCGGAGCTGGCTTAGGTTGTGGTTTTGGATCAGGGGTCGGATCAGGTTTGGGCTGTGGTTTCGGCTCAGGTTTTACATTTTCTGCAGGATCCGGAGTTAAGGGATTTCCGAAGATCTGCAGACCCAGGATACAATATCGGGTATAATCTTCATAACGCATCCATAAAAAGCCGTGGTCTGCCCAATTGGTCCCCCAGCTATTCAATATCCTGAAAGCACCTCCTGCTTTATTGTCATCAAAGCCAATCACAGCCATCGCATGTCCATTGTGCTTCCAGTCCTTGTCCACTTCGTTTGGATCTGAAATCCATACAGCACTGTTTATTTTAAAGAAGCTTTCGGGAAGGTGAAATCCTCCCGAAACAGGTGACCCTTCAAGAATCGCCTTCTTCGTCAACTGGATCATATCTGCGACCGGCTTTTTATATTCCTCAGGTCCGAATAAGACCGAGCCATCCGATATCTTGTAGTTTATCGCCTCATTTTTTGCTTCATTGCTGATTGCAAAACCACAATTATAGGGAACGGTCCTGATTAAGGCGTTTCCCTGACTGATCAACGATAAGATTGCTTTTATCGGATCGGTTCCCATCTGACATTCCTGGTCGGATGGATCTTTGATCAGTTCATACAGAAAAGTAGGCGAGAAAATGTATTTATTGATAACTGATTTATCTGTGATATTATGCGCTTTAGCATACAAAAGTGTAGCAATTCCGTATCCATTTGCAAAAGCGACACACGTACCATGATTCCCCTGATCACCTGGAGTCGGGCAATAGGGTTCAAGGGTGGCCTGTTCGGGCATTCCCCGAAAACTCTGGAACGACATCTGCACCTTGCGCGGAGTCTTTGCAATAGTTTCCATACTAAAATTGGCCCCCATACCGTGTCTATCCTGACCTGAAAGGGTGAAAAGAAGTATCGGAACCAGGATCGTTGTTAGAATAAATGATCTTCTCATAGCCTGTTATAAATTACTCATAAAATTTAAATCAATAGAATTAAACGCTTCAGCCAGCAACTGTAAGAAGTAGGATGTTTTATAAAACTTTGTAGTTTTACAATAATAATTCATGCATATACAGAGGTCCCCCGAAGTTTATAACTATGGTTTGACAGTATCTTGTTTTTTATTTAAACCCATCCTTTTTACCGATGAGAAACTTTCTGCTCCCATTCCTGATAATCTTATTTATTAGCTGTCACCCGCGACAAACAAAACATTTTGACTCACAACAAAAAAGGTTAGATTCCACTCAAAATCAAAAGATTAAAGAAATTCGATTTTCAGATAACCAGCTTGAATATTTCCTGGACAGTATCGGAAAGTTGCCTTCTGAAACCTGGATGGAAAGGGTGTCTTTCTTCTCCGATTCAATCTTCAAAAATCAGCAATCACTCAACGATTTTTTATCTCCCGAGGACTTTTTAAAACTAAAAGCAGCTGTAAAAAGCAAATCCATTGATCGGCTTTTCGCGGGAAAGATTTTCAGGAACCTGGTAATCGACAGCTTAAATCTGAAAAAGGACAGATTGCCACTTATGTTTATTTCATTTGACAAGCATAAAATGGATTATATTCAATAGGACTGTCTGTGCTGCGGATGTATATGGAGTCGCCATTTGCATTGCACCGCGAATAGGCCATAGAGGTGATGTTTGGATCGACACTAAACATCGTTTTGTAAGTCTGGCTGAAATGTCCGTTCTCGAATTGAACCTGAACAGGCGTTGCTCCGACAGTTAATGGAATGACCTGTCCACCTAAAACATGCCAGCCACTCTTTTCCTGAATTAGCTTTGGTATTTTTGCATTTATCGCCGTACTGGAATTAATATCGGTTTTCTTGCAGGCCGCAATTAAAATCAAACCTGAAATAATGGTGAGAATTATGTTTTTCATTGAATGGTGTTTCTAAATATTACAAAATAAGGCCAATACCAAATCCGGTATGAAGAGAACTAATCGCTGATGTTGTGTTCATTTTGTTCGTCCACTTATAGTTTCTGACAGATAAGTCGACGAAGAAGGTTACCTTTCTGCCAATTGCGATTGCGGGTGCGCATCCGATGTAATACATAAATGCAGTTCGGTTTACAGTTGGTGCCGGAGGTTCAATCAATGCAATATGGGAAGTTCCGAAATCGCAATAAAAACCCGACAAAACCATACTTACCAAAAGTTTCGCACCCTCCTCCGACCAAACAGGGGTACTTTCGGTAGTGGTATATTCATGATAGGTGGGCGCTCCAAATTCGTCTCTTCCGTAATCTTTGTGAATTGTAACAGTAGTCATTTCGCCATTCGTTACCGGCCCTTTTGGTTGATATACAGCCATATTGCCAAACGGCCTAACCCTTAGGCCTACTGAAGTGATTTTTGCATCCAGAGAACCATTTGAGTTATTTTCAAAGTTTGCTTTTTCGTGATCAAGAACAGCAGCAAGACTTATACCAGTGTTGTGCTTCTTGCTGTATCTCAGGAATGCAAAGGGTAAATCAGCGCCGAGGTACAATTTCATTGGATCGCCTAATGAGTAACTGTTCTTTAATTCTTGTTTTGGTGATGCAAATCCAAATTCAGTCCAGATATTTAATTTTTTAATTCCAATCTCTACTTGCGCTTCAGAATTAACTGAATATAACAATAATATTATCAACATATTACTGACAATGGCAGAGTATGTTGTGTGTTTCTTAATCATGATCATGGATGTTTTTTGAGTTGTATCTGAAGGATATTCTCGAATTCGTTAAAATTATTTATCTGTAAGGTATTTGATGAAAGAACCAGCGGAGTTCCATACATTTGCATATAAATTATTGTTTGACATGTTTCTTAAGTTCAATCTTCCAGGTGAAGGGATTGTATGTAAACATCCCTTCGTAACCGGCGCAACAATCGGGATCTTCATCTCTCCATAGCTGAAATGTTCCCAAGATCTGTTGTTTAAAATCAGTGATTGAAAAAATAGCCCGCCGGGCGAATGTATCCGTTTGAATCTTAAACGCTTCCATTATTTTATTTTCAATTTTCGCCCTTAGATTTTTATTGCTGAGGTATTCTGCGCCATTCGAATAAATAAGGGCAACAAAATCAGATCCCTCTTCATGACCACCCGTGCACGATTCCCCTGCCTGGAAAAACAACATAAGATCGTCCTTCCCATCGCCATTGATATCAAAGATCCTGGAACTTATTTCCGAAGGCTGGCCATAATAACTTTCCGGATTTTTAGCGTTCCATTTCATATAATCCGCTTCGCAAGGAGTCCCGATTTCGCCATTCAGAAGTAATTCCTTCTTCCATTTTTCAGTTTCATGAATTATAAATTGACCCGCATCGCGTTTTTCATTTTTAACGGCAGATTGCTGACACGATATACAAAAGGCCAACAAAACAGAGATAAAGAATATTGATTTCATAGCTAAGTTATTTGATATCAAATTCTGCAATAAAACATTGAACATAAAATGGAAATTTCCGGAATGATCTGGTTTTAGAAGAGGTCCTGGTAACTATTTGCCAGGACCTCTTTGGTTGGTAGAGCAAGTGTTGTCAGGAATTTTGATAAAAGCAACCTGTACAACCAAGGTATTAATGGGTCCCCAGCTTGGTTACGATCTTCTTCTCGTAAACATATACGAAGTTACCGTCTCTGGACAAGGTTGTAATTGCCCCCGTTCTGGCATTAAAATCCTTGTATTTACAGGTATTCAGATCAAATGTTCCAATATCCGCCTTATCGGTTTTCATCACCAGGATATTGTCTACATGATCTTCAAAGGAGGAGGTTCTGTATTTCCCTGAATTGATGAGTTCGCCATTCTGGGCTCCAAAGGTTGAGACCCCCTTTTCGCCAATCACAACGATTATATTGTCTTTATACGGAAGTATTTTCTGGGCATAACCAACTCCACCTTTTGAAACCGGAACTTCATACTTCTCTTTACCGGTAGCGATATCGAGCGAGTAGAGTTCCTTTCCGCTACACACAATATAATCCCCTTTAAAGTTAATTGCATTGGTAATCCCTTTCTTAAACCTTTCAGATTCCCAGACTAATGCACCATCACTAGTGTTAAAGGCCTGAATACCGCAAGGATTTACATTTTCAAATTCGATTACACTTTCAGTGATAGTCTGGTCTCCAACATGCTTAACCCTGAGGAATTGTTTTTCGACAACCCCTCCAATCTGAAGCAGCACTTTCCCGTCAATGATGTTCATTCCCGGAATGACTCGGGCATCTTTGATCTCACGTGAAGTCCAGAGTAATTTACCGGTATTGATATCGTATTTTTTAACGTATTGATTTCTTTTGTTAACCATATCAAGGATATAGATATCGCTGCCATCAATTACGGGTTCAGCAACTGCGCCATAAACGCCAAACACCCGGCAACCTAAAGGTTTTCTAACCAAATTGTCCGGAGTATAGTCGAATGCTGCTGACCAGAGAGATGCTCCTGTATTATAGTCATAAACCTGCATTCCGTTAAGCCTCAGGAAGACCTTATTGTCTGAGACATTGAGATCAAACAAGAATTTTTTGGAAATGACCTTTCTCTCGGCACGTCCGATATAATTACTTTCCCATAAAATTTCGCCGTTCTTAAGGTTAATCCGGACAATCTGGTTCTTAAATCCGGAAAAAAGTGAACCCAGCCAGCTGGGGACAAAGTTTACCATTACAAGAGTGTGGTCAGCAGCATTATAACTATACTTACCAACTACACCCTTGAATTTCTGTGTACTCCACAACTCTTCACCGGTTCTTGCCCTGATATAGACAAGCTCCTTTTTCAGGGAAATCGCAAAGCAATCATCCTCTTTGATATAGGTGATTGCCCCCTCATCGAGATCCTGGTATTTATCTGAAGTCCAGAGCGTTTTGCCCGTTTCAAGATCAAAACAGGCGATCTGGTCTTTTCCTATTTTCCGGTCGAAAAGAAAAATCGTACTTGACTCCCAAAAGGGGATCAATTCATCGATCTTTCGGATTTTAGGCGCGATATCACTAAAATATTTCGTCCAGATCGTTTTTCCTGTGTTATTATCAAATACGGTTATTTCCTTGTCGGATGCCGCATAGCTGTGCTCTCCTTCAAGCGAAGTTCCGGTATATTGAATATGGTGCGAAAGTTTAGTCTCCCAAACTACCGGCATATCCCCCTGGGCGAATGCTCCCAGGAACGTAAAAAGCAAAGCTGCAAAAGTCATTAGTTTTCTCATAATCGGAATTTTTAAAATTTAAAACTATAATTGAATTTATAATCCTTATTTTTAGGCATTTTGAAGCTTAAACGGAAGGCAAAAACCGCGTCCTTCAGTCTGTTTTGCGAAGGGATATCTCCATTCTTTTGATCAACCACAAATACTGAAGACACGTTATCCTTATCCCGGATGGTTAAATGAAAATTATATTCACCCTTTATCCTGAATTTTTGACCCATCAGGTAAAGTTCACCTTCGGGTGATTTCATAGCACGTTCAAGCTCATTTATCGCTTGCGAAATAATTTCTGTTTTTGATTCGAGAAGAATATGCTCCTTTGCGTGTAGCGTGATGTTTGCTGACACAACCATAACTATGATTAACAATAGTTTCATAGTTTTATTGATTAAGTTCAAGATTCCACTTTGCATTTCCACTTTCAATACTTTTTAAACTAAAATCACAGAGTTCCTTGCAGTGTAATTGCTTATTACCTCAAGACACTTCCGTGTTTGAGACCTGCATGGAAACTCTGTGAAAATTTCATCGGGGTTTCAGAGTGAAAATATGTCTTAAAGAATAAGCAATTACAAGGGCAAAGCTAATCGTGGAGCAGTAGCGGGTAAATAGAGTAATCGTCGTAATTTACCTACGACGTTTACCGTATTTTAAAACAAGCGGATGGGTTATGAAAAAAGCAACAGCTCAATGCCAATTTTGAATATTGTCATCTTGTAGTCTGATTATCTATTTATTAAACAGATATGTAAAATAATTCAGATCAGCCCGCTTTTAATTGCGTAGCTGATAAGACCGGCGATATTACTTACATTTAATTTATTCATCAGGTTGGTCCGATGCGTATCGACAGTGCGGTGACTGATAAACAGTCTGGCTCCAATTTCCTTATTTGAAAAACCTTCAGCAATAAGTTTGAGAATCTCCTCTTCACGAATTGTGAGAGTCTCGGATAGTTGTTTTGAGGTCTGAAAATTACTTTGAGAAGGATTTAAGAGAGAGAGTGTGATTTCGGTTGAGAAATATTTATCCCCTTCTGCTACTTTGAGGATTGCACGGATCAGCTCATCCTGCGAAGTGCTTTTAAGCAGGTATCCATCAGCGCCAATACCTAACAGATTTTTGATCATTCCCGACTCGTTATGTATCGACAGGATGATCACCTTCATCAGGGGTTTAATTCTTTTGATCTCCTTAAGGGCATCAATACCGTTCATGACCGGCATATCGATATCCATCAGAACGACATCGATGTTCAAAATATCGAGTAACCGGATTGCATCACGACCATTATTTGCTTCACCAGCAACAACAAGATTATCTGTATGTTTTAACAATGATTTTAATCCGTCAAGAATCAGTTGGTGATCATCGACCAGCAAAACATTTATCGCTCTTCTCATGCCGATGCTCTTATTATTACTGTGGTACCTTCCCCTGGGGCAGATTCATAATGAAGATGACCTTTTATTCCGTCAATCCGGCTGGCAATATTCAGGAGTCCAATCCCTTTCTTTTCATACCTGTCCACATCAAATCCTATTCCATTATCTGAGACATTGAGTACCACATGGTTTGCATGCCTGATAATCTGTACATTCAACATGTCGGCTTTCGAATGCTTGATAACATTGTTAACAAGCTCCTGCAGAACGCGGAAAAGGGCAAGTTCAGTCTGGTTCCCGATTCGCTCCGTAAATCCATTATGTTCAAAGCTATATTTGAGCCGGGTATTTTCGAGGTTAATTCGTAACATCTCATCCACCGCGGCCACCAGTCCGAATTGTTCCAGCTCTTTGGGCATCATCTGATGTGAAATCGACCGTACTTCAACATTTGCATTATCCAGCATCTTTTCAATTTTGTTAAAATCGGGCTTATAATCGGGGGGGATTGCCTCATAAGACAAACTTTGAAAATTCAGCTTTATTGCACTCAGCGTCTGGCCTAAACCATCGTGTAATTCTTTGGCGATACGACGCCTCTCATCCTCCTGTACCTGAAGTACCGCACTCATCCGTGCCTCCTGCTGGAGGATTTTCTCAGCATCAACAACAGCTTTCTGACGCTGCTGATGGCGATAAAAAAGAAATATCCCGGCACCAGACACAGAAATGAGTACAAAGACCAGTAACCAAAGTTGAGTTTTTTGCTGTTTCAGTGTGACTTCATCAAATTCCTTCTCCTTTTTGATCAATTGAAGGTCCTGCTCCAGTTTTTGGTTTTCATATTTGGTCTGAACATCGAGAATTTGTTGATGTAACCGTTCATCATAGGCCGAATCTTTAGTGGCACTATAAATTTTCATTAGAACGAATGCACTGTCAGGCTGATTCGTTAACGCTTTTAGCTTAGCCAGAGCGAGCAGAGCGCTCAACTTCTCATCGATAACAGAAATTTTCCCTGCAATCGCTAACGCACGGGTTAAAGCGCTCTGTGCCTGCCGGTATCTTCCGGTCTCTGTATAAACAGTTCCCATTCTGGAAAGGGTGGAGGATATCCCTTTCAGATCTCCCAACCGCTCCCGTATTTCAAGGGATTCGTAAAATAGGCTGATTGCTCTTTGAAACTCCCTTTTACCCATATAGATATTGGCCATATTTCCCAGATTACCGCTAATAAGTTCTTCATTTTTCAGTAATCTGGCAAGGGAAATTGCCTTCTCATAATATACAAGCGACTGCGTTGTATCACGCATTTTTGCATACAGATTTGCCATATTACTGTATGAATTTGCTTCACCAACAGCATCCTTCATTTTGAGTCGGTACTCTAGCCCCATTTTATGGTACTCAAGAGCCTTGTCGAGATTGCCCAGATTTTGATGTATAATAGCAATATTATTAAGACTATAACCAATCCATTTGTCCTGGCCAAGGTTCCGGTAGATTGTCAATGCGGAGATTTGATTTTCAAGTGCCTCCTTGAGCCGCCCTTGCTTCTGATCTATTATTCCGAGTTTATTAAACAGCGAGGCCATACCTTGCAGATCGTTCATCTTTTCACGAATCTTCATCGCTTCTTTTAAATAGCCGGCTGCCTTCTTATAATCAGATTTATCGATATACAATATTCCCAGGTCATTATAGGCCTGAGCAATACCTTTGGGGTAACCAATATTCCTGGATAACTGCAATGCCTCTGTGCCAAACAAAAAGGCAGAATCTGAGGAAACAGTCCGGTATTCCCAGCATAGATTACTTAATAAAATGACTTTATTGGTGTCCGGTTTAGAGAACTGTATTTGCTGAAGATGTTCTCTTGTCCCATCGGCAGCCATCGAATCCTTAAAAATAAGGATAAACAGAAAGATAAAAACGACATAAATCTTCATTCTTCAAATCTTTTTCCATTAAACATATTTAATTATGCAAATGTTGAGCTGCGAAGAAATTAATTTTATTTTAAAATCCAAAAAGGGTTATTTTATTGTAGCAGACCAGATAACCTATTTAGTCGTATTGTAAAATTTCACCTGAAGGCTAAAGTGATAAAAAGGGATAACTTTAATACCTTGTCCATTATCAGAAAATCATATTCTCCTTTGCCTGAATAGTAAAAAATCTCCTTGTAATGTTTACATAGCATTGGAAATAGCAGGTTACTCTTTCCACAACGACGGATGCCGGATATGATTAACGCATGAGAACTGGCATCTGACCGGGTTTGCAACTGCTCCCTTTGCAGTCGTGAGTCGTGCCCCTCGCCTCTTCTCTCCTTCGCTTCCTCGAAACTTCTCACCCAAGTTCCACAATTGTAATCCCTGAACCGCCAAACTGAACATGCTCATCCCTGCAATTTTTTACGGCCGGCTCTGTCCTCAGATAGTTTTGGATCAGTTCGCGCAAGATCCCATTTCCTTTCCCGTGGAGAATGCGCAGCTCACTAACGTCAACCATAATTGCCTCATCCACAAACTCTCTGATCTTCTGAAGCGCCTCCTCTGCACGCATTCCGCGAACATCGATATTGGGTTTAAAGACGAGTTTTCGCTCGCCAATCTCCTGATTGATACGCCCAATGGTGTTGTTTACGACCTTCGTCCGTTTAGCCTCGGTGTGTGAAACAGACTCCAGTTTATTTCGGTCAACTACCGAACGAAGGTGTCCAAATGCAACAGTAATTTTATTTAATTTAATCTCAAGGACTTCACCAATCGTATCCTGTCCCAGTAATCGAACCCATCCGCCGATTGCAATTTCGGCTGGAGCCTTTTTGGGAATGACAACCTCCTTTTTCTTCTCTTCAACTTTTGGGGGCTGCTCACTGCGTAAAACCTTCTGCCGTTTTAGCTTCTCCATCTTACGCAGAATCCGGTCATCATCCTCCTCTTTCTTGGAAATCTCAGCCTTAAACTCTTCCAATCTCTGACGTGCCTCCTGGGTTCTTTCCTTCTCTGCATCGGCCTCTTTGATGTCGCGGATGGTCCGCTCGATAATTTTATTAGCACCTGAGACAATCTCTTCGGCGTCTCGCTTCGCCTTATCGAGAATCTCTTTGCGTAATTTTTTCGTCTCGGCAAGACCCGTTTCATAGGTGGCAGACAATTCATCCAATCTTTTCTCCTCCTGCCTGATCTTCTGCCGCTTACTCTCCCAGTACCGTTTATCGCGCACAATATCTCGCAGATGCTTATCAAAATCAATGTGATCGACCCCGATTTTATTGGTCGCATCCTGCAGAATCTCTTCCGGAAGACCAATCTTTCGTGCAATTTCAAATGCAAAGGAGCTCCCTGGTTCACCGCTTTGAAGCTGAAAGAGCGGTTCCATCCTATGCGAATCGTACATCATCGCGCCATTGGCAATTCCGGGAGCCGAGGAGGCAAAATGTTTCAGATTCGTATAATGGGTGGTGATCACACCAAATGAACCAAGCTGATTAATTTTATTCAGTATCGATTCAGCGATAGCCCCTCCAAGCATCGGCTCAGTTCCCGTACCGAACTCATCAATTAGCACCAGTGAATCGGGAGAGCAATTCTTTACAAAAAACTTCATGTTGTAAAGATGTGAACTATAGGTGCTTAAATCATTATCCAGGGACTGGTCATCTCCAATATCCATGTAAATAGCCCTGAATAATCCCGTACGGCTATCCACCTGAACGGGAATAGGAATCCCGCATTGGAGCATATATTGTAACAGTCCGACTGTTTTGAGGCAGACAGATTTTCCTCCTGCATTCGGGCCGGATATCAGTAATATGCGTTCGGTTTTATCCAGGTGGATATCGAGCGGGACAATTTTACGTTGTTCGCGGGTTAGGTTAATCTCCAAAAGCGGGTGACGCGCTGCAATCCAGTCAAGTTCCAGTTCACGTGCAATTACCGGTTTTACAGACTTGCTCTCGACAGCCCAGATAGCCTTGGCCCTGATGAAATCGAGCATTGCCATAACCTGATAAGAATAGGCAATGTCATCGGCATAGGGTCGGATATCGTCGGTGAATCGTGTGAGAATCTTTACGATCTCCCTCCGTTCAGCAGATTCCAGCTCCCTGATGCGGTTATTTGTCTCGACAATCTCTTCGGGTTCCACAAAAGCTGTTTTTCCTGTAGCCGATTCATCATGGATGATTCCTTTGATCTTTCGTTTATTGGCGGCGCCAACAGGAATAACTGCCCGGCCGTCACGCATCGAAACGGAGATATCTTTTTCTACAACTCCCTCAGCCTGCATTTTCCGCAGAATGGTGCTCATAATCTTGGAGACACTTGACTGCAACGAAAAGATATCTCTTCGGATTTGAGCCAGTTCAGGAGAGGCATTATCCTTAATCTGACCATGCTTATTTAAGATCTGATCGATACGCTCATAGATAAACGGGAAAACCTGTACATTTTTCACCACATCTTTTAACCGTAAAAAAGTACCCTCTTCTGTGTTCCGAAAGAATGCGACAATAGCCCGCACCGTTTCGAGTGAACGACGCAGGTCAAATATTTCGAATACATCCAAAAAAGTCCCTGCGATTTTTGACCGCTGTAAAGCGGGCCTCATATCTATAAAATAACCGTTTGGAAAATTCATCCCCTCGGTGATAATCTTCACAAATTCAATCGTCTCATCCAACTGACGTTCAACCTCGCCTCTCCGGTATGAAAACTGGCATTCATCAACCTGCTCCTTCCCAAGGGTACTCAGACAACGCCCCTGAAGAATTTCGCGTATCTTATCAAATCCAATCTTACTCTCAAAATTAACAGGATAAATATCCATAGATGCTTTTAAATTATTGTGCAAAAATAGCCAAGAATTTCGGGATGTAAATCGGGAGCCTGAGGATTCGATTTGCAATGAAGCAAATTTCACCCTGTTTGTCCATTTTCGGACATATTTACCTACAAAAAACGGACATTAATTCCTTGTTCTATCTTTTTATTTATTTCCTATTTCAATGTACTTCAATTGATTATCTGCTTTGGCATAATAACTGATAGAGCTAATGCGAACACATCAGAACAACAATTAAAAATTCAACGCCATGAAAACATTATCCTACAATACAGAAAAAGAGATCAGGAATGGAATTATGATCTTAGTCTTTGCTACAGTTATCTTCACAACCTTTAAGGTCAAGGAACTCCAGTTAAACGATTTAAAGAGCACCGAGGCGCTCAGAGCTGCACGTATTGAGATGCCAACCAATAATTTCGCTGCATTTCCTGTTGCAGATGCAAAATTAATTGAAGAACCCGCAAAGGCCTTTGAGACTCCTACCGATTCAAAGGTTGTATCCGGGAATGAAATTGCTGTCAAAATGAAAACATGGATGACCACTAATTCATACTGGAATGACGAGGAGGCAGCAAACGAAAAGGAACTGGTTCTCCAAATGACCAATAACCTGAGGAACGGAACCTATTTTAAGGACGAAATCGATTACGAGAATCAGTCAGATGCTACTTCAGAAGTGACCAGGTTAATCACCTCCAGCCTCAGGAACGGAAAGTATTTTAGCGATAAAACAGATGCAGAGGTTCCGGCTTCAAATCAACCTGAACTTGCCACTCAGTTGAAATTATCCCTGGCCAGTGGAAACTTCTGGAGCGGCGAAAAGAATTAGGTCATTCAAATAGATCCCTTAGAATCAAAAAGAAGGCCCGGAAACAACCGGGCCTTCTTTTTGATAACTGTCCATTTTCGGACAACTAATACAATGGAAAGCGGACATATTCCGTCGGTTTTATTTTTGATTAATTAGTATATAGATCTGATTATCTATTATTTATATTTATTGGCACGATTAGTGTATTCTAGAAATCAAATCAGAAAACAAGTTTAACTGTTAAAATTCAAACAAGATGAAAACAATAACTTATAAAACAGCAAAAGTGATCAGAACAATCGCAGCATCCTTAATTATTCTGGTTTCGCTCTCGGGAGTTTCCAAAGGGGCAAGTTTAGGTAAGGAAGCGACTCAAATCAATACCACTGAGCTGACAGTCCAGCTAAAATCGTGGATCAGTGACAATACTACATGGAGTGAATCTGACAATATTCAGGTTGAAACTACTTTGGCATCGGATTTTACTCTCCCCCGGGAAACTGACAACAAGGAACTTTCAACGGAGATTGAAGCATGGATCAGTGACAATACTACATGGAGTAATGAAACGGTCAATGTTCAAGAGGATCTTTCATCGAGGATGAAATCATGGATCGGTAATTCTAATTATTGGGGATCCGAATCAGAGAATAACGATCATGAACTTGCAGTGCAAATCAAATCGTGGATAACTGAAAGCGCTTTCTGGAATGGAACAGAAGAGCTTAGCCACACAGGCAATGAACTGGCAAACAATTAATTTTTAAAACTTCGCTGAAATTGGTTTAACGAAGAAGTTAAAGGCCCAGTAGATTTCTGATGATATAACCCGGTATTGCCGGGTTTTTTGATGCCTTTTAAAATGATCCATACAAGGCATATTCGTCTGTATTGCAGAACACCTGACTGTAAATATAAAATCCGGAACGGTTGGTTTCGATTTTGCGGTTTAGCTGAAGTACCGGGTGCCCAGCCCCAACCTTGAAAAAACCCTTGAGACGCTCATCAGCCACGATAGCCAATAATTTCTGCTCCCCTCCCCTTACTTCAATATGATAATACTTGCGCAGCATATCAAACAACGACTTATTTTCAAAATTACGGGATGTAAAACGTGGAAGGTTGATGTTCGGAATCATTGTAATATCATAAAATACAGGTTTCCCATTAACCAGTCTGAGCCGTTCCATATAAATGCATCCCGATTCAAGCTCCAGCCGGCTTAACGGAAACGTAAATGCTTCACTCCAGTTACGCACCTCCGGTTTTATTATAATGTGTGTTGTGAGATTATCCTCCCCAATTGCAGAGGTGGTGCCGGTCATCGAGAGAATACCTACCCCTTTGGGAATACCTTTCACGATACTCCCCTTCCCCTGGTGCCTTACAATATAACCCTCGTTCACCAGCCGGTCAAGCGCTTTCCGAATCGTTGGCCGTGTCACCTTATGAACCGTACAGAGCTCATTTTCTGACGGCAGCAAATCCCCTTCACCAAAAACACCATCAGTGATATGCGACCGTAAGATCTCATACACTTTTCGATGTTGCGGAATTGAAGTCTCCTGATGCATTTTTACCTAAATGATTTGAAATTAAAGAACCACAAAAATAGTATATTTTTCTTTAAAACAAATAGTTGTAATTACAGGTTTAAAATTTGAATTCAATATTATCCTATTGATTATCTTAATTTTAAACGAATTTAAATTTTTAAAAGAAATAAAAACATAAATTACTTGTAAATACAAGTCGAATCAAATATCTTTGCAAAAAATATCTCAAACTATGGCTTTTGTTGTTATAATGCCTAAACAGGGGCAATCTGTTGAAAGTTGTATAATTACCGAATGGAATAAGAAAAAGGGGGACCCGGTTAAGAAAGGGGAGATCCTTTTTGCCTATGAAACCGATAAAGCTTCCTTTGAAGAAGAGGCGGCCGTTGACGGAACACTTTTGGACCTTTTTTACGAAACCGGCGATGAAGTTCCTGTACTGACCAATGTCTGTGTGATTGGTATTCCGGGAGAGCCGACGGATGCCTTCCGTCCAGGTGGCGCAAAAGCAGAAATAATTGGAATAAAAGAAACAATAGAAATTATAGAACCTGGTGGATCTATAGAAACTAAAGGAACTTCCCCAATCAGTCAGTCTTCGGGATCGGGGGCAATTTCCCCAAGGGCAAAAAATCTTGCTGAAAAGGAGGGGATTCAATTAGACGGACTAACCGGTAGCGGACCAGGCGGAAGGATTATTGAGCAGGATGTGAAGGCAGTTATCGACAGCCACCCTAAGACGACCCCACTCGCAAAAATGATCGCCGGCGAGGAACAACTACAACCGGCCTCTACAGGCAGCGGCCTGGGAGGTTCAGTTAAAGCAAAAGACCTGACAGCTCCGAACCCAATTTATGCCAACGATTTCGAAATTAAGAAATTATCGAACATGCGTAAGTTGATTGCAAAGGCAATGCATCAATCGTTGCAGAATTCAGCACAATTAACCCACCACCTTGGAGCGGATGCCCGCAGAATGCTCGAATTACGCAGAAAAGTTAAAAAAGCAAATGATAACGGTTATCCTGTGAACATTACCCTCAATGATATGGTTTGTTTTGCAGTGGTAAAGGCGCTACGGAAATTTCCGCAGGCGAATGCCCATTTTCTTGGCGACAGTGTGAAATATTTCAGTAAAATACACCTTGGAATTGCAGTTGATACAGACCGCGGGCTGATGGTTCCGGCAATCCGCAATGCAGACGACCTTTCGATACAGGGGCTCTCCAATCAGATGCGTGAGATTGCAGCTTCGTGCCGCAAGGGTGCAATCAATCCGGAACTGCTCTCCTCTGAAGCGGCCTCCTTTACCGTTTCGAATCTTGGAAACTACGGTGTTGAAATGTTTACACCGGTAATTAACCTTCCACAAGTAGGAATCCTCGGCGTTAACACCATCGTTCCGCGTCCTAAAGATTTGGGTGATGGGGCTTACGGATTTGTCCCTTATATCGGACTAAGCCTGACCTACGATCACCAGGCACTCGACGGAGGTGAGGCAACCCGCTTCCTCAAACAAATCGCCACAGAAATTGAAAACCTTGAATTTGAACTTTAATAAATAAATAGACAAAATGAGTACAACATTCGATTTAGCCATAATTGGCGGTGGACCCGCGGGATATGTAGCCGCTGAAAGAGCAGGCAAAAAAGGACTTAAGGTCGTTTTAATTGAAAAAGGTGAACTGGGTGGCGTCTGCCTCAACGAAGGTTGCATCCCGACCAAAACATTACTTTACAGCGCCAAACTTTATGACAATGCTGTCGGAGCTTCAAAATATGGTGTAGAAGCCAAAGAGGTCTCCTTCGACTTTGCCAAAATGATGGACCGCAAACAAAAAGTAGTTAAAAAACTCGTTGGCGGTGTTGGGATGAAAATGAAAGAAAATCATGTTGAGGTGATCAAGGATTCAGCATACATAAAAGGGCGTTCTGCTGACGGAATAGCAATTACGGTTGGCGGAAATGAAATCGTAGCAACTAATTTACTGATCTGCACAGGATCAGAGGCATTTCTTCCACCAATTCCTGGTCTTGGTGCACCAGGAGATTTAATCCTCACCAACCGTGAGATCCTTCAACTCAAGGAAAAACCTGAATCTCTGGTCATTATCGGTGGTGGTGTTATCGGCCTCGAGTTTGCAAGTTTCTACAACTCTCTCGGAACCAAAGTTACAATCATTGAGATGCTCGATGAGATCCTCACCGGAATGGATAGCGAAATGAGTGCAATGTTACGTAAGGAATATACCAAAAAAGGAATCACCTTTAATCTTTCAGCCAAGGTTACCGAAGTCAAAGGAAATGAAGTATTCTTTGAAAAAGGTGGAAAGACCGCCTCAATTAAAGGAGAAAAAATCCTCGTAAGCGTGGGACGTAAACCAAATACTGTGGGCTTCGGTCTTGAAAATATCGGTGTTGAACTTAACCGCGGCGGAATCAAGGTTGACGAGAAGATGCGCACCAATGTGCCCAATGTTTTCGCAGCAGGCGACGTAACAGGATTTTCATTGTTGGCTCACACCGCAAGCCGCGAAGGCGAAGTGGTTGTGAACAACCTTACCGGTCGCAACGATCAGATGCGTTACAATGCTATTCCGGGAGTGGTCTATACAAATCCGGAGTTCTCAGGCGTTGGATTAACCGAAGAGAGCGCAAAAGCTCAGAATATTGAGTATAAGGTTGCGAAATTGCCGTTGGCTTTTGCAGGCCGTTTTATTGCCGAAAATGAAGGTGGCGTCGGACTTTGCAAGGTATTAATCGGTGCCAAATACGGAGAAGTTCTTGGAGTTCATATTCTTGGAAACCCTTCAGGCGAAATTATTTACGGAGCCTCAATGGCAATCGAAATGGAGATGACAATCAAAGAGATGGAGGAGGTAATCTTCCCTCATCCAACTATTTCAGAAATTTTCAAAGAGACAATTTTCTCATTTTAAATAAGAGGACCAAAAATCTTCTCAACATCAATTAAAAAGTCTTATGCCTAAAGTTCAGTTTATTGACCCAAGTGTGGCCAGACAAGCCGGAGAAATTACCTTCAAGCCAATTCCGGTAAATCAATATGCAAAATCAGTTGCCGAAGAGAAAGCTAATTTTTCAAACGACGACTTCCTTCGCATCTACCACGATATGGTAGTGATCCGTGAATTCGAAACGATGTTAAACCTGATCAAAACGACAGGTGAATACAGTGGAGTTCCTTACGATCATCCCGGTCCTGCCCACCTCTCTGCGGGACAGGAAGCTGCTGCGGTAGGAATGGCCTATACACTGACTGTTGATGATTTTATTTTTGGTTCACACCGAAGCCACGGCGAAATTCTGGCCAAGGGATTGAGTGCAATTCAGAAACTCAGCGATGCTGATCTTTTGGCGATCATGGAGTCGTTCTTCAATGGAACGGTTCTGAGTGTCGTTAAAAAAGACTTTAAGGGAACAACCAAAGAACTCGGTCGCAGATTCCTGATTTACGGAACACTGGCTGAAATTTTCGCCCGCGAAACTGGCTTTAATAAAGGACTTGGCGGAAGTATGCATGCGTTCTTTACACCTTTCGGAGTTTATCCAAACAACGCCATCGTTGGTGGTAGTGGGGATATCTCGGTAGGTGCAGCTTTATACAAGAAAATCAACCGTAAACCGGGGTTGGTGGTTGCCAATATTGGTGATGCCTCAATGGCTTGCGGACCGGTGTGGGAAGGACTCTCCTTTGCCTCCATGGATCAGTTCAATGAACTTTGGGAAGGCGACATGAAAGGCGGATTGCCTGTGATCTTCAACGTGATGAACAACCAATATGGCATGGGAGGCCAGACCTGTGGCGAAACGATGGGTTACGGTAAAGTTGCCCGTATCGGAGCCGGAGTAAATCCGGATCAGATGCATGCCGAACGTGTCGACGGTTATAATCCGCTGGCTGTTATCGATGCCTATCGTCGCAAACGTCAGCTAATCGAAGAGAAAAAAGGACCAATACTTCTTGAAATTTTAACCTATCGTTACAGTGGTCACTCGCCGTCAGATGCCTCCTCCTATCGTTCAAAAGAGGAGATCGAAGCATGGCAGGCACAGGACAGCATTGCCTCTTTCGGTAAAAGCCTTATTGATGCAAAGGTTACCAATCAGGAGAAGCTTGATTCAGTCTGGGCTGACATTAAGCAAATCATGGTTGAAATGCTGAAGCTCTCGATCAATGATGAGGTTTCACCAAGGATGGATATCCGCCAACGGCCAGAGCAGATTGGAGAGATGATTTTCTCCAATCAGTCGGTTGACAAAATGGAAGACCGCATTCCGGAGGTGAATCACCCAATGGCAGAAAATCCACGGGTTATTCAAATTTCGAAAAAAGAGCGTTTTGCCTTTGATGCGGATGGAAAGCCATTCTCAAAGATGAAACAATACCAGTTGCGCGATGGAATTTTCGATGCGATAGTTGACCGGTTCTATAAAGATCCAACCCTTGTGGCCTATGGTGAAGAGAACCGTGACTGGGGCGGAGCATTTGC
>CAIXCY010000151.1 GCA_903918045.1 uncultured Bacteroidia bacterium | reverse complement strand
TGCAGATGACAATATGATCGAATCCCTTTTCCGAAATTTATTATCCAATGCCATTAAGTTTACAACTTCGGATGGGCAGATAAGGATAACATCAGCCCCTTTTTCCAAAAAATATATTGAGTTTCGGATCAGTGACACCGGAATAGGAATGGACAAAAACCTCATTGATAATCTGTTTCGTCTGGATGTTAACATTGGAAGAAAAGGGACAGAGGGTGAGCTGAGTACCGGTCTGGGGCTTATTATTTGTAAAGAGATCATTGATAAGCATCATGGTAAAATATGGGTCGAAAGTGAAGAACAGGTAGGGACCGTTTTTCATTTCACCCTACCGATAATGCTGATATAAAAGAATTTCCCAACTTTATCCATCCTCCCGGATTTAGGCGTTTTTACCCTCTTTCAAGTGATGTCAGGTAAATAAAAAGAAATCGCATATTCCATCGTGATTACCGGAGCGAAGGAGTTGAAAGGGGTTATGGGGAGTTCAAAAGAAGTGAAAATCTATTTTGATTATATATTACCTCACTTATTCTAACCCGGGTTCCAAAAAAATAGCTCCTTCAATTCCTTGCAATTGATTTATTGAGTACTTTTCGGAAACAAAAAAGTTCAAATTATTAACCAGTAAAACGAACTAATCTAATGAATGCCCAAAAAAGAATCGTAATTGAAGATACCGTAAAGGATGGAATTACCAAAATTCTCTACAAAGTTCCTGTTCCGATTGTTGGAATAGGCGCCTCCGCCGGTGGACTTGAAGCTTTGGAACAGTTTTTCCAGAATATGCCATCCCAAAACGGGATGGCCTTTGTTGTGATTCAGCACCTGGATCCCAACCACACAGGTATTATGCCTGAATTGCTGCAACGCATTACTCACATGAAGGTTTCACAGGTTACTGATAAGCTAAAGGTAAAACCCGATTGCGTATATGTAATTCCGCCCAATAAGAGCATGTCGATTCTGAATGGGGAGCTGTATTTGTTTGATCCGGTTGAACCACGTGGACTAAGGTTGCCGATCGACATTTTCTTTCGTTCACTGGCTATGGACCAAAAGGAGAAAAGTGTTGGGATCATTCTCTCCGGAATGGGGTCAGATGGCACGTTGGGCGTGAAAGCAATCAAAGAAGCCAATGGTCTGGTTCTGGTACAGGAGGCTGCCTCTGCCAAATTCGACGGTATGCCTCATAGCGCTTTTGAGGCGGTCATTGCCGATGTTGTAGCTCCTGCAAGTGAATTGCCGAACAAACTGATCGCTTTATTAAATTATTTCCAACCTAAAAAACAGGAGCATTCAGTAGATCCAAAGAGTAAAAGCAGTCTCGATAAAATTATTATTTTGCTTCGCGAACAGGTAGGACATGATTTTTCAGCGTATAAGAAAAATACATTATTCCGGCGTATTGAAAGACGTAAAGGGATTCACCAGATTGATAAAATTTCAAACTATGTCCGCTTTTTGCAGGAAAATCCCCGGGAGGCCGAGATTCTTTTTAAGGAGTTGTTAATCGGGGTGACTAATTTCTTTCGCGATGCAGACGTATGGGAAAAGCTTAAGGAGAGTGTCTTGCCTGCAATGCTGGAAGAGGCCCCTAACGGATATGTGTTTCGTGCCTGGGTTACCGGATGCTCTACCGGCGAGGAGGCTTATACGCTCGCCATTATTTTTAAGGAAGCTGTGGAGAAGCTCAAAGGTCATAAAAATCTTTCCCTGCAGATTTTCGCAACAGATCTCGATAGCGATGCAGTAGAAATTGCACGAAAAGGGTTGTTCCCTCCCAATATCTCGGTTGATATCGCCCCAGAGCGGCTCAGCAGGTTTTTTAATATCATCCCCGGTGGTTACCAAATTAGCACCATGATTCGCGAAATGGTGGTATTCGCCCCGCAGAACTTAATTAAAGACCCCCCTTTTACTAAAATAGATCTGCTTACGTGCCGTAATGTACTGATTTATATGGAGGCAGAATTGCAAAAAAAACTCATCGCATTGTTCCATTACAGCCTGAATCCGGGGGGCATAATGGTATTAGGCACTGCTGAGTCCCTTGGACAAGAGAAAGATGTATTTGTTGAAATTGATAATAAACTGAAAATATTTAAACGGACCATAAATCCGATCTCTACCGATCTTATCGATTTCCCAAGCTCTTTTTATCAGGCTAAACGTACCGATTTAACTGTTAAAAAATCGTATAAGAATGTTGAAAATCTGCAGTCTTTAACTGAACAAATCCTGTTGCAACGTTTCTCGCCTTCGAGTGTACTGGTTAACAATAAGGGTGATATTCTCTATATTACAGGCAGGGTTGGAAAATATCTCGAACCTGTCGCCGGGAAGGCAAACTGGAGCATCTACGCAATGGCCCGTGAAGGGTTAGGAGATATACTGCCCGGTATTTTTCGTAAGGCACTGTTGAATTTTGAACCCATAATCGTGAGGGATGTAAAAGTTGGGAACAATGGTTCAACAAATTTTGTGAATGTTACGGTACAATGCCTCGAAAGCCCCGAGTTACTGCGGGGAATGGTAATCATCGTCTTCACCGATAAACCAATATCTGATGATTTTGATCCCACTTTGCCAAAGTCAAAAAAAGCAATTTCATCCAAAAGGCAGAGGGAGTTGGAGCTCGAACTGCAACGGACGACGGAGGATATTCAAAGTCTTCGGGAAGAGATGCAGACCTCCCAGGAGGAACTCAAATCAACAAACGAAGAGTTACAGTCAACCAACGAGGAACTTCAGTCTACCAATGAGGAGCTTACTACTTCAAAGGAGGAGATGCAAAGTCTGAACGAAGAACTGCAAACTGTAAATATTGAACTTCAGAGCAAAATCAGCGATTTTGGACGTGCCAACGATGATATGAAAAATCTGTTAAATAG
>CAIXCY010000150.1 GCA_903918045.1 uncultured Bacteroidia bacterium | reverse complement strand
GAGGAGCTGCTAGCTCACCAGAAAAACCCTAACAAATATAACGTTGAGATCCTCTACCCCGAAAAGGTGCGAATCAACAACGAATATGTCAAAAACCAAAATTTCTTCCTCGATCTTAAAATAATCATCTATACCATTCTGGGGAAAAGGCTGAAGGAAGATTGGGCACAGAGTGATTTGGAATAACGAAGAGGCGAAAGGGAGAAGGGGCGAAGGGGAAGAACGAAGGGGCGAAAAGGCGATTGGGCGAAAGGGCGACTGTCTAGTCCTGAAATAGGTTCACAGAAAATACAATCAAAATTCAGGACTAGTCAGAACCAAATCTTGTTTGTTTTTTTCGTATCTTTACCCTAATAATTTATCAATATGACAACTATTATCATCAACGAAAAAACTAAAAAAGGACGCATTCTCCTTGATTTGATCAGGGAAATGAATTGCGGTAAAATCATTGAAGATGCAAAAATTGTTGATGAAATCCCAAATGATATTACCAGGCTGGCAATTAAACAAGCACGAAAAGGAGAAACAATTAAATGTGCAGATTTTGATGATTACATCGCAAAAGTAAGATAATCGTGTATTCTATCGAATTTACAAATCAATACCTCAAGGATCTAAAACTAGCCAGAAAGCGAAACCTCAACGAACAAAGGCTTAATCTGGTTATTAATACTCTGATATCGGGAGAGAAATTGCCTTCACAATTCAAAGACCATAATTTGACCGGACCATATAAAGGGCTAAATGAATGTCACATATCACCTGATTGGCTCCTGATTTATTCTAAACATAACGCCATTAAACTGATAACACTTATTCGTACTGGTACCCATTCCGATCTTTTTAAAATACTATAAACATGCATCTTTCCATACAAAGGTGAGCTTGAACGATGGTATTTAAAGGTACTTGGACCCATTGCTTTACCATCAAACCCGGATTAACCGGCGCCGCCAGTATGCGGTTCTCAAACGAAGAGGAGCTGCTAGCTAATCAGGATGATCCGATCAGCTTCAATGATCAAATCCTCTACCCCGAAAAGGTGCGCATAAACAATGCCTATGTCAAAAACCAAAATTTCTTCCTTGATCTTAAAATAATCATCTATACCATTCTGGGGAAAAGGCTGAGGGAAGAGTGGGTACAGAGTGAGGTGGAATAGAGAAGGGGAAAAAGGGAGAACGGGAGAAAAGGAGAAGGGGCAACACTTCGATGGAACACGGATACCTCAGTACGCTCAGTACAGGGAACACAGATGCTACGGATAAACACGGATTAAAGTAGGCGCTCAACTTCGGATCATACCTCCATTAATCGCAATCGTTCTTTTCAGCTTTGGCTCCTGCGGCTAAATCAATCGAGGATTTCCAATTAAGCAGATTTTTATATAAATTTGTGATATCTTTAAATAATTAGATGTCAAGACAGATTTTATCTAAGTGCTTCAATAAAAGATTTGAAATGTATAAATTAATGTACCTTTAAATCACTTTATAAATCTCATTGTTAACAAGATAATTTAAATTCAAACGAATGAAAAGTTATACAATTACCATACCAGATGATAAAGAAAATATTTTCATCGAAATGATGAGAAGCATCTCGTTTGTTAAAAAAATTGAAGACTCAAATTTATCCGTAATACCTGAAAAACATAAAGAAATTGTTCTTCGACGTGTTAAACAGATGGAAGAACATCCGGAGACTAATTTAAGTTGGACTGAAATTGAGCGTAATTTAAAATTCTGACGATGATTTTCAACGTTGTTTATTCACCCGAAGTTTACAACGATTTGCAAGAGGCAATAGACTTTTATAACTCCCGTAAGCCTGACTTAGGTTTTAAATTTATTAAAACTGTTAAATTACAAATTTCAAAGATCAAGTCTAATGCATATGGATTTCAGGTACGCTATTTTGATATTCGATGTGCCCCCCTTAATAAATTTCCATATACAGTTCATTACAGAGTTCTTCCAAAAACGATGATAATAATGATAACTGCAATTTTATGCGATTATCGTAATCCTCAAATTGCGGACCATCGATCAACTCTTTAAATTTAAAACTAAATATCACCCTAATTATCATTTGTATTCTAAAGTTCTGGTCTATCAATAAAATAGCCAATGGCTAGCAGCCTACAGCCAATAATTCTCCCCTATTGTTAATCTTAGCACTGCTGATAAAAGTTAAAATGCCCAGGCCAATTTTCTTCCGGCAGCACCGTGTTGGCCGTGATGCAAAACTTTTCCGAATGATTAAATTCAGGACCATGAAGGTGAACCATGGCGGAAGTACAATCTCTGTTAAAGGGGAAAGTCGCATCACCCCCCTGGGAGCCACCATTCGCAAATACAAACTCGATGAGCTTCCCGAACTCTGGAATATCCTTATCGGAGACATGAGTTTTGTAGGACCCAGACCGGATGTCCCAGGTTATGCAGATCAGTTAAAAGGTGCTGACCGTTTGCTTCTCTCCATCAAACCCGGATTAACCGGAGCCGCAAGTATGGTATTCTCAAACGAGGAGGAGCTGCTGGCCAATCAGGTTGATCCGATCAGCTTTAACGATCAGATCCTCTACCCCGAAAAGGTGCGCATCAATAACGAATACGTAAAAAATCAGAGCTTCTTCCTTGATCTTAAGATTATTATCTATACTATTCTGGGGAAAAGGCTGAAGGAAGATTGGGCACAGAGTGAGGTGGGATGAAGACTGCACGCGAAGCGGAGTCCCGATCCGCTGCGCTAATCGGGAAGGGCACGAAGGGGCGAAAGGGCGATAGGGTGCCACTTCGACTGCGCTCAGTGCAGGTTGGGAGTCAAAAAAATGAAGGAATGGAATGCATCGTCCATTGAATTGACAGTTACAAACCCCCGAAGGGGTAACATGATTGTAGCAAAAACAAGATATTATAATTATTCGAACCCTGAAAGGGTGACATAATTTGAAAAAATAAATGCAGGTAGACTCACAATATAAACAAAATTCAGGACTAGTCACTACAGGCGGATCTGTTTTGAAATGTTTGTTAAGCTCATTAACTTTTTTGTAAATTTTTGATGACCTTTTTTGTAACTTTACATGATTCACAATAACATCAACAGATTATGGATATTCAGACATTAAAATTAGATTTGGTACAAAAAATTCTGAGTACTACTAACCCGGAACTTCTTTTTCGTATAAATAAAATACTTAAGAAAGAAGTGGAAAAAGATTGGTGGGTTCAATTGCCACCCGAAATTCAAGACTCAATTTCTGAAGGAATAAACGATATTAAATCTGGAAAAGTGTTTACCCATGAACAGGTAATGCATGAAGCCAAACAAAAATATGGATTCTGACATTATGACTATTGTTTGGTCCGCTAAAGCAAAGATTACCTTTTTAAATGTTCTTGATTATCTAAACGAAAATTGGACTAAAAAAGAGATTATCCAATTTAATCAGAGAACACAAATCACAATAAATGCAATTAGGAAGAATCCAAATATATTTCCTGCTTCAATAAAAAGCAAAGAAATAAGAAAAGCCATCATCGATAAAAACAATTCATTCTATTACAAAATCGACCTTTATCAACAAGAAATCCACCTCTTGACTTTTTTTGATTGCAGACAAGATCCTAAGAAGGTAAAATTAAAAACCACGTAATTGCACCAGAATATTTGCAGAAAACGTAAATGACAAGGATCATCCCCATCTTTTCAGTCGAAACGACGACGGCACTCGAAGCGAAGCGGAGTCACGATTAGCGCAGCGGTTCGGGAACGGCACGACGGCACGATTACACGAGAAGGCGACACTTCGACTGCACTCAGTGTACGTGAGGCGAAGGGGCTATCGGGAGAAGAGGCGACTTCACGACTTTACGATTTCACGACTTTAAGGAATGAAGGAATTAAGAATGAATTGAGCAATGGAATGCATCGTCCATTGAATTGACAGTTACAAACCCCGAAGGGGTAACAGGATTGTAGCAAAAACAAGACGATTAAAATTATCCGAACCCTAAAAGGGTGACATAATTTGAAAAAGTAAATGCAGGTTAGACCCTCAATGTAAACAATAATCAAGATGAGGCATGGTGTTGTATAGTTCTGAAATAGGTTTACAGAAAAAGTAAACAAAAATCAGGATTATGAAGCAAAAAGTAAACAGTTTTACGGACGAATTAAAGTGAATTCCAAATATTTTTCCATTACAAGTTTCTTTTGAAATTACAAGTTTTTAAAAAAGTTTGCTTTAAACCAACTATTGAAAAGAAATCCTACATGGTAGTAAGCCATATTTTTAAAACAAAATCAAAGGAGTATTCTAATCGAACTGCATTAAGGTACAACCAGATAAACCTGTCGTATTTTAATCTGGATGATGAAACGGAACGATTGTCAATATTTTTAAGCAATCAAGGGATAAAATTTGGAGCCGTAGTTGGATTACGATTTACAAATCCATTGCTTTACATTAAGTCTATTGTTGCATTGACTAAAATAGGAGCAATATATGTTCCTGTTGATATTTTTCAACCAGATGATAGATTTCAGAAAATAAGTTGTGAGTCAAAAATGGGGTTTTTGATTTCAGATGAACAGAGCTTATACTTAGAAAACCCTAAATTAAAGAAGATTTTAATCTCAGAAGAACTTATATCTACAATTGAATCTCATAACCAGGAAATCAACCTAAATATTCAGGAAGAGAGTCCCCTCTATATAATGTTTACCTCTGGATCTACCGGTGAACCCAAAGGAGTAATTATTCCTAATTGTGGCGTTACCCGTCTCGTATGTAATCCAAATTATATGGAGATCTCCGCTAATGATGTGTTTCTGCAATTGTCTTCTTTGGCATTTGATGCCTCGACATTTGAAATCTGGGGAGCATTACTCAATGGAGCAACCTTGGTTTTAATTGATAAAACTTTCCAGATTGAAAATATAGGTAAGGTACTTTCACAAGAAAAAATCACAATACTATTTTTGACTTCCCGACTTTTCGATCTATTAGTGAACCAGGACATCACTATGTTTTCAGAAGTTAAATACCTTCTTTTCGGCGGTGAAACATGTTCATTCAACCATGCAAAAATGGCTTTCGAACAACTTGCAAATACGCATATACTGCATTGCTATGGCCCAACTGAAAATACAACATTCTCGCTGGTACATAAAGTAACTTCAAAAAATATTCTCGAAGGGCATATACCCATTGGTACTACTATTTCAGAAACCGAATGTTATGTCTTGGATAATGATCTTAAATTATTAAATGAAAATGAACCGGGTATTTTATATGTCGGAGGAAAAGGATTAGCATTAAGATATACTGATCCGGTTCTGACAAATGAAAAGTTTATTGTACACCCATTCCTAAATCAAAGACTGTATAATACAGGTGACAAAGTTTTCCGCAGATCAGATTTTTGCTATGAATATCTGGGGAGAATAGATAGACAAATTAAGATTAGAGGATTCCGGGTTGAGTTATTCTCTATTGAAAATGCTCTCGAAAAATTTCCACCTATCGAAAAGGCTATTGCAGTATATAGTCAGGTATATAAAAATAATGTACTTACCGTCTTTTATACGACCAGAGATAGAAATCCATTGGATCGGAATATTCTCGCTAATTTCATGGGAAAAATGTTGCCTTATTATTCCATTCCTTCATTATTCTTTCATGTTGTAGAATTTCCTTTAAAGTCATCAGGAAAAGTTGACTTAGAAAAACTAATTGAAAACCAAGTAACTGAGAACCAACCTTCAGAAAACAATGTCCATAGTGATAAACTTAAATTACTTTGGTCAGATATTCTTAAGATTGAGGTTATTCATGATGATACTAATTTTTTCAGTTCAGGGGGTGATTCCCTTTCTTCATTAAAAATGTTTTTTGAGGTGGAAAGGATCATGAATATTAAACTCACCTCAAACTATTTAAAGTCAAATCCAACGTTTAAGGAATTTAAGGAAAACTTAGTAAAGGAAAGCCAATCCGAATTTATCATAAAACTAAAAAATGGAAAATTACAGTCACCCATTTATTTTATTCCCTGGCTCCTGGGCGATAGTTATGCATACGTCCCTTTGGCAGAGAAAACAGAAACAGATCAGGCAATCTGCTCTTTTAGATTAATGAAGGTAAGTAAATCAGAATGCGTGCCCGGATTAATCAAAAAATTAGCCGCCAAATATTGTGAGGAGATTATAAAAGCTCATAATCCAAAAGAAGTAACACTTTGTGGATGTTCCTTCGGTGGGATAGTTGCGTGGGAATTATATTTCCATTTAAAAATGAAAAATATTGATGTTAAGGGAATCCATTTATTTGATACCCCTGAGGCAAAATTTTATTCAAGAATGACTATTATTGAATTAGTCAAAAGAAGGTTTAAACAACTTTTTGAAATTAAGTCATTTATAAAATTGAAAAAGAAAACTTCTGGTTTGTTTTTTAATAATAAATATGTCCAAAATCAAGATTCTCTAAATGGAATAAGCCACTTAAGAATACTAAATAAATATAAAACTCAAACTATTAATAACGTACCCATTATATTATATCGCTCAAAATCAGCCTTCGCAAAATCATGGAGTTCAGATAGTAATTTGGGGTGGTTAAAATTCACAAACAAATTTGAAAAACTATATGTTGAAGGTGAACATACTTCAATGCTCGATCCGGATAATGTCACAGATTTGGCAACTAAGCTTAGAGATAAAATAAAACAATATGGCTAATGATTAAATGCAGGACCATGAAGGTGAACCATGGCGGAAGCACGATCTCTGTTAAAGGGGAAAGCCGCATTACCCCCCTGGGCGCCACCATGCGTAAATATAAACTCGATGAGTTGCCCGAACTTTGGAATATCCTTATCGGGGATATGAGCTTTGTCGGTCCCAGATGTCCCAGGTTATGCAGATCAGTTAAAAGGGTCTGACCGTTTGCTCCTCTCCATCAAACCCGGATTAACCGGAGCCGCAAGTATGGTATTCTCAAACGAGGAGGAGCTGCTAGCTCACCAGAAAAACCCTATCAAATATAACGTTGAGATCCTCTACCCCGAAAAGGTGCGCATCAATAACGAATACGTAAAAAATCAGAGCTTCTTCCTTGATCTTAAGATTATTATCTATACTGTTCTGGGGAAAAGGCTGAAGGAAGATTGGGCACAAAGTGAGGTGGAGTAGAGCAGGGGAGAAAGGGAAGAACGAGAGGGCGAAAAGGCGATTGGGCGAAAGGTCGACAGTCTAGTCCTGTGTCTAGTTGTCTAGTCCTGAAATAGGTTTACAGAAAAACAAATTAGAATCAGGATTCTGCATAGTAAGGGAAATAACGAATCTGAATTTTAATAATTTTTTATTCTTAAATTTGTACTAACAAGAATTTCAAAATATGTATAAAATATGGAAACAATCATTTTAAGGGGAGATTCGAAATCTAATTCAATTTTGCTTTTAAAATTGGCAAAGCAACTTAATTTTACTGCAAAAAAAATAACTTCTCTGGAATCTGAAGATTTAGGAATTGCGCTATCAATTGATGAAGGCTTAAAATCTGGCTTACTTAATGAAAAAGAGAAACAAAATTTTCTTGCAAGCTTAAAGGGAATCTGAATAATGGATATTGAGCTAACCAGAAAGTTTCAAAAACAGATTGAGAATTGTAAGAACCAAGAGATAAAATCTAAGGTTTTTGAAATTATTCAATTGGTAATTAAAACGGAATCAATGATCAGTTTTCATAATCTTAAAAAACTCACTGGTTATAAATATAGTTATCGCATAAAGCAAGGTGACTACCGAATTGGAATATTAATTAAAGATAAAACCGTTGTATTTGCAGCCTTCGATCATCGTTCTGATATTTACAAATATTTCCCTTAATGCCTCTACTCCTAAAAGGTGCGCATCAACAACGAATATGTCAAAAACAAAAATTTCTTCCCCGGTCTTAAAATAATCATATTTACCCTGTTGGGCAAAAAGCTAACGGAAGATTGGGCTCAGAGTAAGGTGGGGTGAAGACTACACGCGAAGCGGAGTCCCGATTAGCACAGCGGTTCGGGAACGGCACGACTGCACGAGGGGGCGAAGGGGAAGAACGAAGGGGCGAAAGGGCGACTGTCTAGTCCTGAAATAGGTTTACAGAAAATGTAAATTAAAAACAGTTATTTTCTGTAAATTTGTAAAAAACAATATTATGGATAATTTAGTAATAGAAAACAAAGGGGATCAAATGGTCCTAAAGTTAAATAAAAAAGGCTTTGATGAGAACTATTTAATTGCCTTGGTAAAAAGACTTCAAATAGAAAGTTTAGCCCAGAAATCAGGGTTTAATTCATCTATTTTAAACATATCCGAAGAAATTAATCAGGATTGGTGGAATGAGAATAGTGAAGAGTTTCTAAAAGAAGTAAAAAGATGATTTCTGATTCTGTGGTAATTGATACTAATCTTTTATTTTGAGCATTAATACCCAAAGCATCAAAAATAAGGGAGATATTGTTTGAAAGCAATCTCAAATTTTATTCTCCTAACATCTTGATTTCTGAAATATATTAACATAAAGACAAACTTATAAAGCATTCAAAACTAACTGAATCCGAATTTTACTTGTATTTCAATGGAATTATTGAGCTAATAAAATTTATTCCTACTGATTTTATTGGTTTGGAAGGCCGTCAAAAAGCATATGATTTATGCCACGATGTTGATATAAAGGATACTCCTTTCCTCGCATTATCAATTGAATTAGCTATTCCGTTATGGACTGGAGATAAGAAATTAAAAGAGGGTCTACGAAAAAAAGGCTTTCAAAATTTTTATGAACATTAGGAAATGATCTATTCGACCCATATTGAGACTTCTACAAAGATCTATTTCATTTAGGGAAATGATTTTAAATTATCCAAAAGCCCTTTTCTTCAGCCAATCAACAGCTAATGGCCAAAAGCTTTTACTTTAACCAACCAATGGCCCAAGGATAAAAGCAAATAGTTCTTCAACTCAGTAAACGGTGAAAGTCGCATCACTCCCCTTGGCACCACCATGCGCAAATATAAACTCGATGAGCTGCCCGAACTTTGGAATATTCTTATCGGGGATATGAGCTTTGTCGGTCCCAGACCCGATGTCCCGGGTTATGCAGACTTGCTCATTGGAGATGATCGGTTGCTCCTATCCATTAAACCAGGATTAACAGGTGCAGCAAGTATGCGATTTTCAAATGAGGAGGAACTACTTTCAAAACAAGATGATCCAATCAGATTTAATGACGAAATCCGCTATCCTGAAAAAGTGCGCATCAATAACGAATACGTAAAAAATCAGAGCTTCTTCCTTGATCTTAAGATTATTATCTATACTATTCTAGGGAAAAGGCTGAAGGAAGATTGGGCACAGAGTGATTTGGAATAGCGATGGAGAGTCAAAGAAATATTCTGTCTCGTTATTAAATTACTGTACTTCTTAAATTTCTGACTAGTGAGGCTCACCAAAATAGTTGCAATTTTTTGCCCCTAATTCGTGTCATTCGTCTAAATTCGTGTAATTCGTGTAATTCGTATTTCAATGAAATCCTTCCTATCCGGTCTGCTCCTCCCCTTGCCCATCTTATTCCTGTTAATAGTTCTGTCGGTCTATATGAGCTGGAAGAAAAAAGATAAGTCCGCACGAATTATAATTTCAATCGCAATCGGATGGTTCTTAGTTATCTCAACATCCTTCATCCCAAAACTGCTGGTTTCAAACCTCGAAAATAGGTATAAGGTATTTTCTCTACAATCGTTAGCTGGAAATTCCAAACCGGTAAACATTCTGGTCCTTGGTGCCGGATTTTCGGATGATGATCGTTTCCCCCCTAACAATAATTTATCCGAGACAGCACTGGCACGGCTATGCGAAGGGATCCGGATACACCGGATAATCCCGGGTAGCACATTAATCACTTCGGCAAAAGGCTGGGAAAATGAGATTTCCCAGGCAGAAGTCACAGCGCAGGCTGCAATTGTTCTTGGGGTGGATTCGTTACGTATCAAAATGCAGAAGAAACCTGAAAACACCTGGCAGGAGGCAGAACAATACAAACAGCTTTTCGGAGATTCCGCTCAATTGATCCTTGTCACAAGTTCCAGCCACATGCCGCGGGCAATCTACCTGTTCCAAAAGGAGGGATTGCACCCGATTGCCGCCCCTGCTAATCATTTGATAAAAATAGGGAAACATAAACGTTTTTGGGACTGGCTTCCATCAGTTGATAATATCCAAAAAATGGAATGTGCTATTCATGAGTTTCTAGGTCTGGTGTGGGCAAAGGCATTAAAAAACTAGATACTAGGTACTTGCTATTGGCAGCTGGCTGCTGTCAATTAGATTTTAGCTGATGGTATGGAAACTGAATTTAAAAACAACTCTCTTTTCATCTTTTGCTGATTATATAAGTATTAAAATTGACGACTCATAGTGCTAATCTTACCACAATTCAATAAATTTGTAAAAACTGAAGCCATGCGACTTTCAAAATCTGAAATCGATATTATAAAATCTGTATCCGCTGAAGTCTGGGGCATTAATACAACAATCTACTTATTTGGTTCAAGAGTTGATGATTCTAAAAAAGGTGGAGATATTGACCTATACGTTAATTTAGATCAGGAGCCCACACCCCAAACAATAATGTTGCAAAAAGCTGAATTTCTGGCTAAACTTGATCTCCTGTTGGGTGAACAAAAAATCGATTTATTGGTGCGTACCAATTACAACAAACAGTTACCTATTATAAAAACAGCACTAAAAACAGGAGTTGCATTATGATTGTCCCTGATCTAAATGACCAGATATTACAAACCTTTGACACATGTGCACTTCATTTAAAAAGAATGGAGTTTGCCAAAAGTAAAGCAGTAACATTTATCCCTTTAAATAGAGATAATTACTATACAATGGACGAAGAAACTATTGGTTTTCTCGACCAATATATTTTTCGTTTCTCAAAATTGCAGGACATAATGGGATCCCGCCTTTTCCCGGAAACACTGGAAAATCTTGCAGAATCAGTTACTGACCAGCCTTTTATTGACATTTTAAACAGACTCGAAAAATTAGGAATTTTAGACTCTGCTTTTACGTGGATCCAGTTACGAAAAATTAGAAATGACATCTCCCATGAGTATCCGGCTTCCCTTATCGAACGTATTGAAGGTATTAACCTTTTATTTGATAAACTGGAAGAACTAAAACAAATCGTCGAAAAATGCCGGTCGATCCTCAAAAAAAACAGATAACGAAAGCACATCCTACTTTCGTATAACATTCTTATAAAAATGTCCAACTTTTCAAATCTTACAGATTTCATCCGTTCCACCTTCCAGGAACCATCAGACTTTATCCCTCTTCATGATCCCCGTTTTATCGGGAACGAGAAAAAATACATGGTTGAATGTATCGACTCCAACTTTGTGTCGAGTGTCGGGGAGTTTGTAGGACGGTTTGAGAAGATGTGCGCCGAATATACAGGCGCCAAATACGCCATTGCGGCAATGAACGGAACTTCGGCACTTCATATTGCCCTGCTTTTGGCAGGTGTTCAACTGGATGACGAGGTGATCACCCAGGCCCTAACCTTTATCGCAACGGCAAATGCAATCTCATACACGGGAGCCAAACCTGTCTTTATCGATGTCGACAAGGAAACGATGGGGCTCTCTCCCACTGCTTTGGAAGCCTGGCTGAGTGAAAACGTAGAAATACGAGGGGGCGAGGGAACGATGTCACGAGGGCACGAGGGAACGATTTCACGACAGAACGAAATTATCCAGACAGATGATCGTGCAGTCGTGCAGTCGTGCAGTCATGCAGTATACCAATCAGCTTTTAACAAACACACCGGCTGTCGCATCTCCGCTGTCGTCCCAATGCACACCTTCGGACATCCGGTTAAATTGAAAGAATTAAAAGAGGTTTGTGATCGCTATAATATCCCGCTGATTGAGGATGCAGCAGAGAGTATTGGAAGTTACTATGGTGATAAACATACCGGCACCATTGGCAAACTAGGAATCCTAAGCTTTAATGGTAATAAACTTATCACAACCGGTGGCGGCGGCATGATTCTCACCGATGATGAAGAGCTTGCAAAAATGGCTAAACACATCACCACACAGGCAAAGGTGCCACACCCCTATGAATTTGTCCACGATCAGATCGGTTATAATTATCGTCTTACCAATGTCAATGCAGCTTTAGGTTGTGCACAGATGGAGAGTCTGGATCACCTTTTAAAGTTAAAACGAACACTGGCTGAACAATATAAAGAATTCTTTAAGAATACAGAATTTGATTTTTTCGAAGAACCCCAAAACAGCAAATCAAATTACTGGCTTAATGCGCTCATCACAAAAGACAAGACCCAACGGGACCAGTTACTCCAATTCACCAATAAAAACGGGGTAATGACGCGTCCGATCTGGGAACTCATGAACCGCCTCCCCATGTTCGCCGATTGTCAGACCGATAGCCTTGAAAACTCTATCTGGTTTGCTGACAGGGTGGTGAATATACCGAGTAGCGCGATTGTGCCGGGGTATAGAAAGTGACGACAGCACGTCTGACCAACCCTCCGAAGAAAGATCTCAATTTGGAGCTAAAAACTGTTTTTGGATCTGGGGCTGGGACAAAATGTTATTTATAATTACTCTAAATTTGTTCCACGTGAAACGTTAAACATCTGTATATTAGGTTAATAATGTATTTTTTTCTATCTTTGGATACAATCTTAACGCTATGTCTACACTAAGAAAATCAAATTTTAAAGCATATCATCAAGACCAAGGGCTTCTGTTGCCGCCTTATCTGGGTG
>CAIXCY010000149.1 GCA_903918045.1 uncultured Bacteroidia bacterium | reverse complement strand
GCGTATGCAGGATTTTCCTCATCAATCTGGATTCCGGCGAGGGATGTATAAAACCACGAATCGATGGGTGCAGCAAGTACGATATGGTTAAACGACCCTCCATTCCATGCTTCGGAGACTGTTGTACGTCCTCTGAGCATATCTTTCCAGCCCGGGAATCCGTCAATTTGTGTAAGATTCCAGAGTACATCGTCCCTTCCTGTCATGGAAAGGGCATCGATCAACGATTTTGTTCCCGGGTATCCGGTAGTCAGGTGACCCTCATGTTTTCCGTACATATCATCAAGCAAGGTTTGCAATACCTCCGTTTCATGACCTTTGGGAACAAGCCCCAATGCAAGGGAATAGGCTTGCGGCGCCTGAGTGTTGTTATCGTAGCTCTTTGTTGTGGCGTTAAAGAATCTGTTATTATAGGCTTCCTTAATGTTAATGGCGGTTTCACTGAATTTCGCAAAGTCCTGTTTATTATCCAGCACTTCGGCAATTTTGGCCATTATATGTACATCATAATAATAAAATGCGGTGGTTATCGATAGCGGAAGGTTTCTGTTTCCCTTGAAACCCTCTCCAAGTGAGAGGTGATCTCCCCATACCGAGGTCTGAAGATACCCCGGGTTGAGGGGCTTCTTACGCGGAAAATCCAGAAACGGTGCACTGATAAGTCGGGGAGCTACTTCGCTCTCTCCCTGTTCAGCCAGGTAATCGAGGTATTTTACAAGTGAAGAATAGTGATCCCTGAGAATCCGTTTGTCTCCATACTTAAGGTATTGATACCAGGGGATCATGATATAGGCTGAGCTCCAGATCAGATCCTCCTCGATTCCGGAACGGGGGGCGATCATCCCAATCAGGCCGGAAGGCAACTGCTCATCGTGAAAATCGCGCACCCATTTGTCGTAGAAACGAGGGGTATCGAAATTAAGCATCGCCTCCTGAGCCGAAAGCCAGCCATCCGCGCCCCAGCCCTGACGTTCTGCCCGTTGTGGACAGTCGGTGGGAACACCCATCTGGAAATTGGATCGCTGTGACTGGACTGTGCAAAAATGGATCCGGTTTATGTTATCATTGCCACATTCAAAGAATCCTGCCGGTTTAACACCGTTATGAATGAATTGTCCCTCAAGGTCATTGAGTGTGGGAATCCCCGGATATCCTGTGATTTCGACATACTGAAAACCATGGTAAGTGAAATGGGGCTCATAGGTTTCGAGTCCCTCCCCCCTGAGAATAAAATCATCTTCGGTACGGGTAGGCCCAAGCGAGTTGCGATTCAATGTGCCATCCGGCATCAGCGTCTCGGCAAACCGCAGTTTAATCGACGTTCCTTTAGTTCCAAGGGCACGAACTTTAGCCCATCCTGAGAAATTGCGACCCATATCAAAAATATAGACACCCGGTTTGGGTTCTGTAACTTTTAACGGATGAATGATTTCACTTGCAACGTTTGGCTGTATCGAATTGGATAATAGTGTGCCGCCTGGAGCTGGCACATTATGGGCCCGATCCCAGCTGCTTTCATTGAACTCCTTTTTGTCCCACCCGGTTTGTTCCAATCGTGAATCGTAATCCTCTCCATCATAAAAACAGCTGAATGTGACAGGTCCTAACGATGAGCGCCAGCTTTCGTCAGAGATGATCCTGGAAGAGGTGCCATCCAGATAAGAAATCTCCAGCTGAAGGATCATGCGTGGCAATCCATACCATTGCATGCGCCATCCCCACCATTTCTCAGGAGTATTGAACCAGCCGTTTCCAAGCATCACACCAATGGCATTCCCTCCGTTCTGAAGTTCCCTGGTCACATCGTAGGTGTCGTAAAAAATCCGTTTTTGATAATCCGTTTTCCCGGGCGTGAGGACGCGGTTGCCAATTTTTCCGCCATTCAGGTGAGCTTCGTACAGCCCCAATCCGGCGACAAACAGCCTGGCCCGGCGTACCGGCCGGTCTACTGTAAATTCTTTCCGGAAGAGGGGCGATCTCAGATCTGCTGCAGTTTGTTTGGTTGTTGGCGCAATTCTCAGATCGACTTTGGGTACAACTTCGTCGGTACTTCCTCGCCCTATCCATTTGGCTTTCCAGTCAGAGGAATCAAGAAAGGCAGTGCTGAATTTTTCCTGACGATTATATGCGTGGAATTTACCGCTTTCGTCGCACACCCTTACCCGCCAGAAATATTCCGTGTTGGATTTCAGAGGTTTACCGTTGTAAGAAACCTGCGTGGATTGTTCCGATTTTACAATACCGGAGTCCCACATATCGGGTTTCCCGGATTTCAGTATTTTGGCCGAAGAGGCAATCTGGATTTGGTAGGCAGTTTGCATGCGTCCTAGTCCCTCCAGATTCACGACCCACGAAAAGCGGGGATCCCTGATGTCGATGGCATCAGCGGCAGGATCGAACTCCACCAGGTAATCGTTTTTTTCCTGAGTTGCGGTCCATTTATGGTAATCATTTCTCATTTGACCAAGTTGCGCATCATCACCCGGTGACTGAGCCCGGGCCATGTTTAAACTGCAAAAGTGGAAAATCAGAATTAAAAGCTTAATGCAAATGTTTCTTTTCATACATACAGATTCATTGATCACAAATATTGGTTTCTTTTTAGTCAATACCGAATCGGTTAATAATAATTTGAAATTGCATGCCTAAATAAAATCATGGAGAAACGTTATTAAAGCATGTTTGTCATTTATAAAAGTTAGCTTAGATAGCTCTGATTATCTTTAACGATCAATCGGTTAAACTTTAGTGGCGCTATTTTCTCCAGGTTGAAGTTTTAAAATCCTTTCTTTAAGCAATATTATCCGCTCATCCCGTTTTGCAGACCAGGTTTTGTCCTCTTCTTCGAGAAATGTGAGTAAGATCAACGATTTTTCATAATTAATCAGGGCATAGGTGAGCTTTTGCTGAGCTTCGCTTAGGGTTGCCTCTGCAAAGAACAGTTCGGCAAGTACTGCAAGGTGACCGTTTTCATAATTATGTTCCCCGATCAGCGTGGTGGTCAGTTTCTCTTTGGGTATGGCCTGAAAGAATGCTGCCTCATGTCGGAGCAGTTCGATATAACCTCTTTCGAGGATCTTTTCGGCCTGGTCGAGGTCCCCTTTTTTGATGAGGCCGAGTAATGCGGCAATCAGATCGCCGATCA
This sequence comes from uncultured Bacteroidia bacterium, assembly GCA_903918045.1. GTDB lineage: Bacteria > Bacteroidota > Bacteroidia > Bacteroidales > Prolixibacteraceae > JAAFHB01. Next base: position 5,650 of record CAIXCY010000149.1, on the reverse strand, counting down.
TCTCTACCATTCGTAAGATATAATCTTTTTGAAACATATTATTATTTTAATTTTGTGAATTGGGCGAATGGTAGAGACGTGCCACGGCGCGTTTTTACAACAAATACCCGTACCAATTATTCTGCGCCGTTCCAGATCGATTTCATCTCATAAACCTCCAGGTGATTGATCGTTGGCCCATATTTTTCAGAATCAAACCAGAGGCCGTCGTTATTTCTCGCTTTTGGAAGATTTTTAACGAGGTAACGGGTCCCACTGTTGATGAAGATCTCGGCTACCGTTTTGTCGAGAAGAATTTCAAGGGTATTTTCACCATCAAGAATGTCGTTCGACAACAGATTCAACAATTCATTCCCCTGATAGAAAAGGCGAAGTGAATTTCCTTTTTCGAGGTTAAAGTTTAATTTGATATGAAGTGGGCCGCGTTTGATTTTGGCAAGTTCCTGATTTACTTCGGAGGTCGTTGCCGATTTCCATTCATGAGATTTTTGGTGTAATTTTTCGATCTCCATTATCGGATTGGCTATAAGCCGGATCCCGTTCGGAGTGCTTTTCAAGGTGAATTCTGTCGGGAATAGCACCATTTGTGTGAATGGCATTCCCGGGTGCTGAATTCGCCCCCATGCCATCTGAACCCGCCGGTTGTCAGTCATATTGGCAAACGATTGTGAGGCATAGAGCAGATCGCCCTGATCCTCTCCGGCCTCCTCACAATAGCGTAATTTTGGGGATTCGGGGGTAAATTTCATGCCGTCGAAAGTGCCAATCATATATTCGGGCGAGCCGCCGTGCAGGACCCATTTCTTGTTTTTGTCGTTTCCATCGACTGCTAATTCAAAGAAATCGGGGCACTCCCACAGCCCTTTAAAATGGCTCTGTTTTTCCCATTTCTTTAGGTCCGTTGAATTGTAAAACGACATCCCGTCTTTTTCAAGCAGCACCATAACCCAGTGTTTGGATGGTTCGTGCCAGAAAACGTGGGGGTCGCGGGTGTCGTTGGAATCCATCTCCAAGTTGCTGTCGATCACCGGATTTCCAATATATCGCTTAAAAGTTGTGGCATTATCCGTGCTGTATGCGATGCATTGCACCTGCTTATTGGAAACTCTGTCGTAAGCGGTGTAAAAGAGTATAAGAGCATCTTTCCCAAATCCTCCATCATTATTTTTATCGATAACGGATGATCCAGACCAGGGAGATCCGAGACTATCCATCATCATGGCAGGAGGGAGTTCCGTCCAATGGAGTAGGTCCTTACTCACCGCATGACCCCAGTACATAAAGCCGGTGTTCCAGGATAATCCAAATGGAAAAGATTGCCAGAAGAGATGATATTTGTTGTTATAAAAAATCGGTCCGTTGATGTCGTTGCTCCATCCCCGTTTCACCGTAAAATGGAATTGTGGCCGGTTGCTCTCTTTGTAGAGACTGTCTGAACCGTTGATCTGATCATCCTGGCAAATACGGCTTAACGATTTTGAAGAGGCTGGTGAGTTCAAAGTAATCGATTTTCCCTTAAATTCAGTCACATCAATATAGATCCAATAATTAATGGAGTCCTCGGCAAGCTGAACGGGGAATTCGCGCTGCATTTTGCCGTTTACTTTTATTTCGACCAATTTCATGCGGGCTTTATAGCCTATCGGGATGTTGAGGTATGATTTTGTAATTTTCAGTTTCAGTTCAGTTGAAAAAACGGTGGAAGAGAAAATCAAAAAAAGGAGGGTTAAGCAAAGTGATCGTTTTATTTGTACCTTTCTTGCTGGAAATATAAATCGGCGTAGATTTCGGATAAACATATCATTGATTTTAAATAGTTTTGGTGAAATTTGGTGCTTTAGAGTTTTGGGGGCATTTTTTGTACTAACTTCTTAACAAAAACCTTGATGAATATAGATTTGAAAAGTAAAGATAAATCATTATTCCGTTCCTTTATACTGATTGGACTTTTAATTGTGATCGTTTCTTGTCAAACACAACCGGTAAAATTAGCTGTAGCTGATCCGGTGAAATTGCAGTTGGAAGAACTGGATATTGCTCAGATTCAGCAGGGATATCGCGATGGCCGGTATACAGTAAAAGCGATTGTACAGGCTTACCTGGATAGGATTTCGATGATTGATAAATCCGGTCCGGGTCTAAACGCTCTTATTTCAATTAATCCCGATGCGATTCAGATAGCCGAAGCGCTTGACCGGGAGCTGAAAGCAGGCAATAGCCGCGGTCCGATGCATGGGATCCCCATCATTTTAAAGGATAATATTGATACACATGATAAGATGCCAACAACTGCCGGGTCGAGGGCATTAAAGAATTCCTTTCCGCTAAAGGATAGCTTTCTTGCCCAACGGCTCAGGGAGGCAGGGGCAGTTATCCTTGGTAAGGCAAATTTAAGTGAATGGGCAAATTTTCGCGGGCAATTATCGACCAGTGGTTGGAGTGGGGCTGGGGGACAGACTAAAAATCCGTATGACCTGAGCCGCAATCCGTGTGGTTCAAGTTCAGGCTCAGCAGTTGCAGTTGCAGCGAATTTAACCATGGTTGCCATTGGCACTGAGACCAATGGTTCGATAGTATGTCCTGCCCAGACCAATGGTATCGTTGGAATCAAACCCACTGTTGGACTGGTAAGTCGCTCGGGTGTAATCCCAATTTCAGCTACTCAGGATACCCCCGGACCGATGGGAAAGACGGTTCGCGATGCGGCGATCTGCCTTGGGGCATTGGTTGGTGTTGACCCGGCTGACGAGAGAACACTGGCAAGTAAGGGGCAGTTTTATGCCGATTATTCAAAATTCTTAAATAAAGAGGGGTTAAAAGGGAAACGAATTGGGATGGATAAATCGGGTTTAGGGATTAATTATAAGGTGGATACCTTATTCCGTAAGGCTGTTGCTTTTTTAAGACAGCAGGGGGCAACCGTTATTGAGATTGGGGCGATTGATGACAAAAAAGTCGAAAATTATTCCTTTGAAATTATGCTCTATGAGTTTAAAGACGGATTGAATAGCTATTTCAAATCGCTTGGCCCGGATGCATCAATCAAAAGTGTTGAAGAGCTTATTGCCTTTAACAAAACCGATTCTGTTGAATTAAAATATTTCAATCAAAGGTATCTCGAACTTGCACAGCAGAAAGGGACTCTTTCTTCTGAAGATTATCATAAGTTGCTTTCTAAACTAATGAAGGGGAGTCGCGAGGAGGGGATGGACCGTGTAATGAACAGCAATGACCTCGATGCTATCATAGCTCCGACTGGTGGTCCTGCCTGGAAGACAGATCCTACAAATGGCGACTATGATCAGATTGGAACCTCTTCGGCAGCAGCACAGGCGGGCTATCCCAGCATCACTGTTCCTATGGGATTTGTTGATGAATTACCGGTTGGGATCTCCTTTTTTGGAAGGGCATGGAGTGAGCCAATATTAATTGAGATAGCCTATGGGTATGAGAATGGGACCAAATTTAGGAGGGCGCCTAAGTTTTTGAAATAAAAAATTCAAGTCTATTTGAAAATTATCCAGATATTAATAAAAATTCAATCTTGCTTTAAAAAAATCGTAAAAATTCAATTTTGTAAAATGATCCGTACCGATGGTACTCATTAATCTTTCACGTTCCTTTTTAACCGGATTAAAATCCGGCTCTTTTATATGATGCGAGCCTAAGGCTCTTAATTTCCCGACCTAAAAGGTTGAAGTAAAGAATTGCGTGAAAAATCCGTGATGCTTCCCCGGGACAATCGTGATTAATTTTCCTCAACTTCCAAGACAACACTTGTTCTTTCGAGGGTTACATCGGGATTAATTCCCACTTTCATCAGAAAATCACCCGAATAAACCATTGAAGAGTCAATTGTTGAATGGGTTCCCGGATAGAGATTGATCTCCTTTATCCTGTATTTTTTTTGAGGATCCAAACCATTTAATACGACCGGGCGCTCGGTGGCAGTTATCTTTTGACGCGTATTGACGAGGTAGTTAAATACGATAGCCTTGCTCCTGGCAGGGTCAACATACATAAGCGCTGCAATTTCTGCCTCATTGGGATTGACTAACCGATACAAGTCACCGTGCCAGACGATCTCCTTAAATGCATGGTAATTACTTACAGCCTGTTTCGCAAACAGCTGGTCGTTCAGACTTAATTTAGCAGCTACTATATCAAATCCAAGTTTACCCATACTGGCCACATCTATTCTGAACTTGAGTGGTTGTTTACCCCAGTTTGTGACATGGTTATCTGTAACGATGGAAGGGAAGAAGTACGAATAATTCCATTGCATAAATATACGTTCAATGGGCTCAGTATCATCGCTGGGCCAGAACTCGGTAAAATATTTCAGGAGTTCATAATCACCCCTGCCGCCGCCACCCGAGCAGAGCATCATTGGCACTTTGGGATATTTTGTTCTTATCCTTTCCAGGACTTTATACAAACCGTGCACATAATCAACGTAAAGCTGTGACTGGGGAATCCCTTTGTCTTTAAGATACTGGGAATAGGCATTATAGATCACAGCATTACAATCCCATTTAATAAATGCGAGCTCCGGATTTTTCGTAAAAAGATTATTGACAACTCCAAAAACGTGATCCTGAACCTCCGGATTTGTCAGGTCAAGCACCAGCTGATTGCGGTAATATATTTCGGGTCTTTCAGGCTGGCGGATTACCCAGTTAAGATGTTTTTCATACAATTCGCTTTTGGGATTCACCATTTCGGGTTCGATCCAGATACCGAATTTTATCCCAGTTTTTGTGGCTTCCTGTACGAGGTAACCCAATCCGTGAGGCAATTTCTTAGCATTTTCCTTCCAATCACCCAGACCGGCATTGTCACTATTTCTTGGATATTTGTTTCCAAACCACCCGTCATCCAGCAAGAACATATCAACGCCCAAATTCTTCGCATTCCCTGCAAAAGTTTTGTTTCGGCAGGTTGCATCTCTTTGGCATATCCTCCCTGGAAAGTGGTCAGGTAGAAATCTTTACTCGATGAATAAAGATTGGCAGAGGCGTATTTCTCCAGCGTTATGGTTTTCTGCACATTATTCTGGATTTCGGACCATTGCTCAATGACATTCTCTTTTTTCCAGATTTTATAATTCAAAGTTACCAGGAAAGGGTAGTTCGGATCTTTTAAAATTATGGAGGTTATGGTACTGTTTGCATCAACAATTCGGGTTTCATGACCCACATATTTTAATTCAAGTGATCTGTTTCCGTCACCATGGGTTACCTGGATTGCAGGTTCAGAGAGGTTCCAGGTCCCCGCAGGGGTATAGGCAATGTCATAAATTCCAGCATCGGAATCTTTAAAATTAAAGGATTTTGAGACGGAGTTATATTCTCCATCATTCTCAAGCGATTTCCCAAAGTATACGGTATGCAACCTGCCGATATTGTCGGTTTGAAGTACAATTGCACTGTTTAATGTCGTGATTGGGATAGTTACCGTTTGGGCAGATAAACAGAGTACACTTGCAGAAAGGGTGCAAAGTAATATTCCTTTTAAAAACATAGCAATAAAGAGATTGTTGATCAATGTGTTAGGTTGTAAGATTAATTTAATGTCGTAAAGATTGCTTCGTCGTACCTCCTCGCAATGACAGATGGTCTAATTAATAGAGAGATGGGAAGGGATGGCG
>CAIXCY010000148.1 GCA_903918045.1 uncultured Bacteroidia bacterium | reverse complement strand
TAAATGCATCACCCCATTTATCGGGGCGGAAAGGGGTTTGGAAGGAGCCATCTTCATTCCTTCCACGCATAAAATTAACCGATTTATCAAAGACATTCTGGTAATTCATAGCACGTTTCGAGAAGCGGTTGATTTCCTCCTTCGGGCGACCTAAATCTTTTGCAAGTTTCCAGATGCACCAGTCGGCAAATGAATACTCCAATGTTCGTGCAGCATTTTCATTAATTCCAACATTATAGGGAATGTATCCCATCTTGTTGTAATACTTTACGCCATAACGGCCAACCGAATGGATTGGACCCTCGTTTTCGGTATTTTTTTGAATTGCTTCATACAATTTCGAGATATCGAAACCGCGTATCCCTTTAAGGTATGCATCCGCGATATTCACAGCAGAGTTTGATCCGATCATACAATCGCGGTGACCAGGACTAGCCCATTCGGGAAGCCAGCCACTTTCGTTGTAAGTGTTGACAAGACCCTCCATAAGGTGAGAACTTAGCGTCGGATGCATCAGCGTGAAATAGGGGAAAACGGCGCGGAAAGTATCCCAGAAACCATTATCTGTAAACATGTAACCCGGAAGAACTTTCCCGTTATAAGGGCTATAGTGCACTACTTTATTGTTTGCGTCCAATTCATAGAATTTCCTTGGAAAGAGCATTGTCCGGTAGAGTGCCGTATAAAAAGTGCGGTTCTGGTCTACAGTTCCCCCTTCCGCTTTCGTTCGCGTCAGCTCTTTGTTCCATGCCGCTTCAGCATTAGCTTTTGTCTGATCGAATGTAAATTTTCCAATCTCACGATCGAGGTTTAGCTGGGCTTGTTCAGGACTAATAAACGATGATGCGATACGGGCATGCACCTGTTCCCCTTTTTTTGTCTTAAAAGAGAGGATTGCCATCACATGTTTACCTTCAGCTTCATTACTTCCCTGGCTTAAAATGCTGTCCTTCCATGTTGCTATTTCGGAGAACTCTTTATCAAAGATGATTACAAAATAGTTGTGAAAGTTTTCAGGAACCCCGCTACTGTTATTCCGGCAATAGCCCGTAATCTTCTTCTCAGCCTTCGAAATTTTCACCATTGACCCTTCATTAAAAGCATCAATAAGGACATGGGCCTGATCCGATTCAGGGAATGTGAAACGGAATTGTGCAGCCCGTTCAGTAGGAGTAATCTCGGTAACTACATCATAATCTGCCAGGTATGCACGATAATAGTGTGGTTTTGCGATTTCTGCCTTATGTGAATACCATGAAGCGCGTTTATTTTCATCAATAATGAGCTTACCGGTTTCAGGAAATAATGAAAATGCTGCATAATCGCCTATCCATGGACTCGGTTGATGAGTCTGCTTAAAGCCCCTTAATTTGACATCATCATACATATAAGCCCATCCATTTCCCATTCTGTTGGTTTGCGGGGTCCAGAAGTTCATTCCCCAGGGCAGTGCAATGGCAGGGTATGTATTTCCATTCGAAAGCGCATGATCTGAATCGGTTCCCACCAGTGGGTTTACAAATTCTACCAGAGAGCTTTGGTTCCCCATAGTTTGTTGTCCAAAGGCTATCGGGGCGTATGCCATCAGTGCAAAAAGGATCAATTTAAATCTCATTTTCATCGTTAAAGTCGTTTATTTATAAGAAATTAAATGTTTGTTATTCAATGGTTTTTAGTTTTTCATTTTAAGAGAACCTGTTTTAAAGGGTATTCAGACGCACAGCCATACGTCTTTAGATTTTCGCTATCTATCCCCGTCTTAACCGCTAACCTGAACCTCTAACCCCGTCTTATTCCTTACCCTTCCGGCGATTTTTTCCAGGTCTGCAACGGATACCTTGTGAAGGTCTTTCGCAGGGGTATCACGGGCAACAGTGTATATCATAACCGATTTAGGGCGAATTTTCAGAAGAAGTTCTATCCATGCCAAAAGTTCAGGCTCTGTGGTGTTGTCGATCGGCATCCCTTTAAAGGTTCCGCGAAGAAACATCGTTTGTATAATCAGCTCTCCATCAAATTGCTTAAGATTTTCAACCACAGCAGGTAAATTAAACCTCCCTACCGGTTGATCAAGTATTTTGATTGTCTCAGAGATTCCCGAATCGAGTTTCAGGATATTGTCATCCACTCTTTTTAATGCTTCAACGACTCTTGATTTATGAAGCGTGGTTGAATTTGAAAGGACAGCGATGCGTGCATTGGGACAAATCTCCTTTCTAAGTTGGATTGTATCGTCCAGGATTGTGTCGAACGAAGGATGCAGTGTTGGTTCGCCATTTCCGGCAAAGGTGATCACATCGGGTAGCGTACCGTTACTTTTCATCTCCTCCAGTTTTTCACGGAGCAATCTTGCGACCTTAGCCCGGGAAGGAAAGATTGCCTTTACAGTTCCTTTTTCAGGATTCCAGCCACATTCGCAATAAATACAGTCGAAGGAGCAGAGCTTAGAATCATTAGGTAATAAATTAATTCCAAGGGAAACACCTAATCGTCGGCTGATGACCGGTCCAAATATTGTTTGATCGAAAAGAAATGTTGGCATAGTATCGTCTCAACTATTTTAAAATTGAACGATCTAAAAGTAATCCTTTTACATCAATCTTTTCACTTTTGATTGAGGCTGTAAACGAAGATGTTGCAAATCCATACCTGTTATCAGGTTAATCCCCGGCCGCTTTCCAATTTCAATAGTACCACCCCAGTCATTCATGGAGAGCGCTTCCGCGCCATTCCGTGTAGCCCAGATCACCAACTCACTAAACGGAATTCCAGGAAAATGGGTTTGGATCGTTTTCATCTCTTCGAGTACTGAGAGGTTCCGGTTAGAAGAGAGGCCGTCGGTTCCGAGACAGATCTTAAGGTTGTTTTTAAGAAAAAGATCAATATCGGGAAGCCGGTTTTCGATGAAAAGATTTGATCGCGGGCAAAGGACAAACCAGGTTTGGCCGGGCGATCTTGTCTGGATAATGAGATCGATATCTTTTTGAAGGGTTTGAATATTATGTACAAGCAGCAGTTTATTCGCAGCGGGTAACCAGTCGATCACGCTTTCCAATGCCGATCTGCCTGTCGGAAGAAAAGAAGAGAGGTCCAGCTTTAGGTTTTCGGTAAAATGTTGGAAAATGTTGCCACTTGCAAATCTGTAGAAAATATCCTCATCCGGACTCTCCTGGCTATGCATTGACAAAATTGAATTGTTTTCGGACGCAAAACCACTTATTTTATTAAACAGTTCATTTGAAACGGCATAGGGTGAATGAGGGACGATTGAAACTGGCAGTCCCAATTTGCGGGCTTCAGCATAATAATTCGCTGCCAAAGTGAACGCCCTTTCTGCCCGGTTAGAGGAGATTCCAAGTGCCTCAACAAAGGTATGGTAGACAATTTTTGATTTTGACTTTAACGGAAAGGTCACATTTGTATTTGAAATATCACCCACTGCGACTACGCCATTCCGCCAAAGTTCTGAGTCACCGTTGAGCGCATCACGTTCAACATTCAGGGGGTCGGAAATACGCTGCTCATTTACAATCTTAAGAAACGAAGGGAGTCCAAGATGTTCAGGGATTTTGTCACGCAGGTGTGACAACTCGAGATGGCAATGGGCATTTACAAATCCAGGGGTGATGATGCCACTATAAAATTCAACTCCTGCAGGTTCATTTAGTTCGCCGTTGGTGTCAACAATCTCGGAGATTACCCCCTCATCGGTGAGGGAGATGATCCCTTTATTAAGAATTCTGCCCGTTCCGGTAAAGATGTAATGAGCCGAAAATTTGCGCATAAGCGACTATTTTTTTTTGATGCGCAGAATAGAGTCTTTTGCCCGTGATTTTACCTCCATTTCGTTGAGCCTGTTGAGAACTTCATCGTAAACAGGCTTGTATTTTTCAGGGTATTTCCCGTAATACAATAGCGAGGCTTCAAAGACTTTCTGGTCAATTTTCATTTTCTTAAGCACCGAAAGATAAAGATCCTCCTGATAATTTTCACGCGTAATTTTATCGGTGTATCGCTGTGCATAGATCCCTTCGGCAAGGTGTATTTCAACGAGTACTGTGGTAATCTGTTTTTCGGTCAGAATCCCCTTTGGAGCGTTTCCGGTTGAACATGCCACAGCAAGGATCAGGAATATAAAACCTAAATAGTTCTTCATTCGTCGTCCTCCATTTGTTTTATTTCCCTGAATTTTTTGGAAAAAGGTGAAGCAAAGACAAAAGCGTTAAGTTTTTTATTTCGGGTATTAAAAATTTGAGCGCTATTTCCTTCCCAGCATTTCTG
>CAIXCY010000147.1 GCA_903918045.1 uncultured Bacteroidia bacterium | reverse complement strand
GGCCACAAAACAGAGAGGGAGTTTCTGAAATACATCAAAGTGACCAAACAGCAAAACGCCGACATTCTTTCTACTCATGCGTACTTCATCGGGAACCCTTTATCAATAGCGAAGTAACAAATATGAATATAAAAGATGTTTTTTTAAATGGGAATGAACTTGCAGAATTATGCAATAATATTATAAAGGGATTAATAAGTAAATCTGATTTGGCAGATACTCAACAAAAACAGATATTGGAATATGTAAAACAAAAAGAGATTCACGAACAAAGATTCATAAATGAACTACTCATGGCAAATCAGGGAACTACATTTGATTATTGGGCAAATACTTTAATTAATTACCGTGATTCTAAAATGATTATCGAATGGCTAACAAAAGAGCCTGATAAAATCACTTCTCCACCTAGAAAAACTCTAAAACCACCACCTAAACCCCTAACCTTTGAAGGCCTATTTATAGACAAAAAAAATGCTCAAAAAGTAAAAGATATACTGAAGGTAAACGGATATACTGAAAATGGTTGTTGGAGATCAGAATCAGGAAATAAAAGTGAACCAATGTATGCGTATTATGCGTTAAAACCTTTATTTGTGAATGGTAAAATTACGCCACAGGCTAAAGTGTTTCTAACAGAATTTAGATTGCGAGAAGATCACATTTCAGATAGGCAGAAAACTAATGAACCTGATGATTATAACATGAGTGATTTTAAACGGATATTCTATGATTTAATCCCTAAATAGAATTATTCACTTCCGTTTTATTCCGTTCGGAAGTTTCGGAAATATAGCCTTATCGGAAAAGAGTTGATTTGATGAAAATTTAATTCTTTTCTGTTATGGCAACATTATTTCAAATTGAGAGCGAAGATAAATTTACGGAATCTATCCGCTCAATTATCCGTGAGGAACTTTCCTTAATTTACGTTAAAGAACCTGCTCAAAGATTCTTATCACGTCAGGAAGTCGCGGAACTTCTGAAAATCTCATTACCCACCCTCAACGAATATACACGAAAGGGAATCATAAAAGGTTCCCGTGTCGGTTCCCGTGTTCTATATGATGAGGCACAAATCAGGGAATCAGTAAAGGGAATCCCGACCCTGAAATATCAGAGAAGGCGGTAACATGAGAACCATTCCCAAAAGTCGGGAATTGATATTCAAACAGAATACCACCCGAACAGATATTTACGATCAAACCAGATCGAAGTTTAAAGGATTCTCGTTTATTCGATTATCAGAACCGCGCTCTACATTCCTGATTACTCAGGGTGCAAAGTATGTGATAGAATCATGGGATCACGGAACAAAACCGCTATTCTCAGGCCTTCGATTATTTGCGGATGGATTGTTTTATGGGGATTATTTGAACGGAGGGAAACGCGCTCTTTTAATCGTTAAAATGATCCCGGGCGAATTGATTGTTAATCTATTCAAGACCTACCCGCGCCGGAACTTTCAAAATGTACTCATGAGTTTTCGGGAAACAAAAAACCCCGGGAACCACCCCGGGATTAATCATTTGTCACCAACAGAACCGGAAGCCGGCCTGATAAGTTCAACAAAGATAAACCACTATCCGAATGATTGATTATATCAAGATAATTAATTTGCGGATAGGATCAGAGATTCAGAACCTTTTGGATTTTGAAATAAAGGTAATTGAGAAAACAGGGGAAACTCCACCGAAAAAAAAGTTTGCCTACGATAAAAATATGATTTTCACATTAACCCCGGGCGATAGGTTCGCAAAGGTGGGGGGATCACTTCATAAGTTTTCCAACGGTGGCGAATTGAATAACGACAGGTTCACGTTTAAGAAGTTCAGAATGGTACATGAATATTTAAGCCGGTGGATTTCGCCGGATGACATTATTAATGTTCTCGAATTTGGAGTTAATGTAATTACCCCGTTCGATCCGTCCGACTTTATTAACGGCCTTATTTCACATAAACAAAAACAATTCAATAAAGAGATAAATCCCGGGATTGCCTACGCTCAATGTTCACTTTCTCACTATGCGATTAAGATTTATAATAAAGGACTACAACAGCCTACAGGGTCAAACATACTTCGTGTTGAGGTGAGACAAGAGCGGATGCAGAAACTCTTTCCTGATGGTCTTAAATGGTCACAGCTGGCGGACCTGAAAACATGGGAATATTTAGGAGAAGTTTTAAAGGAGAAATTTAGTGAGGTAGTTTATTTTGATCCTTCGATTAAATTGAATCAGGTACCCGAAAAAGAGAGACAAATAGTAGAGAGGGGGAATAATCCTATTTACTGGCAAAACAACAAATCTAATCACGCCGATAGGCAAAGAAAACAGTTTCAAGGCCTGATTAAGAAATACGGATCAAAGTTTAATAATCTCCCTGAATTGATTTCTGAGGAGGTTTCGGAACTGGTGAAAAGTTACCACTATTCAGAGGAGGAAAAGGGGAAGACTGATTTATCAGATTTGGCGAAAAGTTACCACTATTTAGAGCCTGAAGATTTCACCCCGAAAGAGACCAGTTTTGACCATTTGGCGAAAAGTTACCCTCTACTATCGTGTAACAATTCGCCAACCCCTATTTTGACCACCGGCCAACGGTTCTGTAAAGTCACCGGCATTAATATTTCTATGCAGAAAATTGAATCAAAGTTTCTATCTATTTCCGGCCTGAAATACTTATTTGAGAATGACCGTTCCACCTTCGATAAATTAAAGTTAGAACGTCTTACTCGAAGGATGCAAAACAAACAATTCAATGACCAGTTAAAAGAGATTGCACATTCGATCAGGAATGAATATTTCAACCCAAAGAACAACCCTCGGAATAATACCCTGAAAGGAATTGAGAATCTGTTTTCCTACCCTTCACTATTCGACATTAGGCCGTTTATCCGACCTGAGAAGATGGAACTGGCAGGAATGATCTAATTTATAACATAGTTTACCCCTCATAATGAATTAAAAACGCTCAAAAACTGCGTGAAAAGAGAGAGATTTAAACAGGTTTTAAGTCTCTTTTTGTGTTCAATTGGATCAATGACAGAGTGAAACGATTGTAATATGTTATAACATATAAAGTGGAGGGGAGGTCTGAGGTAAAGTCAATCTCCTTAAATCACGTCGGTAGTAACTTAACCACACACGGCGATTTTGAAAGTTTACTGGGGTAAAGTCAACAACAAAAAAAAATATTTTAACCGTCCTTATGAAAATCAGGGCGGTTATATGTGTATATTTACACTATCTCAATCCTAAATTATTAACCATGAAAACAATTTACACTTTAGTTTTAGTATTTTTTACTCTTAGCGCATTTAACCAAAACAAGAATCTTCAACAAATGACAGCTAAGGCCGATAGCGCACAAATAGCAAGAATAATAAATTGCCTTAGTTCGTACAGTAGCGAACGTACTTTAGGCACCATAATGACCGTAGCGGGTGCAGGAATGACCGGTTTATATTTAAGTATTGCTAATTCCACAGACCCAAAAGACGCATCAAATAAAAAGATAACGCCTATTCTTGCCGGAGCATTTATATTGGGTGGGGTAATCATCTTTATTGATGCTGATAAATGGCTTTCAAAAAGAAAATTGACTTTTACCGGAGATAAATTAGCCTACCGATTTTAGTATTTACTATTATGATCTAATTATGAAAACAATCTGCATATTAGTTTTAGGATTATTTATGACGTCCTGTATGACTTTTACAATGGTGTCAGCTCCAAAAAAACAAAAAGAAATTGTAATAGATGGCACAAAGGATGAATTATATGTTAGAGCTAACATTTGGATGGCACGAACATTTACAAGTTCAAAAAGTGTGATTCAGTTTCAGGACAAAGATAATGGCGTCATTGTTGGAAAGTATTTAATGTTAACAGCCGCTCCAAATGACGTTTATTCAATGGTGACTATTTACGTTAAAGATAAGAAGACAAAAATAGAGATTGAGCCAATGGGAGAATGGCAATATTGGGACGGAATAGGCAGTTTTAGTGTAGATGATTGTAAGAAACTTATGGACGGAATGATATTGAAATATGAATTATTCCTTAAGTCAAACGAACAGATTTGGAGTAATTAGCCTTAAGACCTAAATTTATTTAATTTTCACCGTTAATAAACTATCCTATCGTTTAAACAATATCAATCGCAAATTATTTCAACCGTCTTAATGAAAGTTGAGGCGGTTTTTATGTTAATTAGAAATAGTTACGGGGAAGATACGGGGAAGGGAAAGGCAACAAAAAACCGATAACATTGAATATCAACGCTATCGGTTTTTAAATTGAGGTCGGTGGCGGATTCGAACCGCCGTAGACGGTTTTGCAGACCGTTGCCTGACCACTCGGCCAACCGACCATTTAAGTGGATGCAAAGATAACCAAATATCTGTTTCCTAAACAACCAGAATAAGAATTTCCTCGTTTGAGATTATTCATTTTTATTTTACACCTATGCCCTAAATCACTACACCTGTTGTATAAAAGGATACATCTGCCAAATCTGTGAGATATGCTGATCAGAATCCGTATTATTCTTCTTTTTATTTTTGAAATTTGTAAATCAGATTATATAAATATTTTATGTTTAATTCCTTTAATATTAGTGCCAATTGATTTTTGAGACACAGAAATATTTGGCATTCCCCGTAATACCTCAAATCTAAAACTTCTTTAATACTAAAATTTTTACATTTTTTCCTTTTTTTGTTTTATTTTTGAACTTTCATTATTTAGAATGTGTTTATATTAAGTTAAATCCATATTGCGTGCATCTCCTTTTTACAAAGAGGGGTGTAATTTAAATTTTAATCCAATGAGCCTATCCATGAAATTCAGGACAGTTTTTTTAATTTTTGTATCCTTATTTAGCTTGACAGTAGCCGCTCAGGAGACCTATAATCCAATTTCTACTGCAGTGCCGTTTTTAACAATTACACCTGATTCACGACATAGTGCAATGGGTGATGTTGGAGCGGCCACATCACCGGATGCAAATTCACAATATATGAATCCATCGAAATTTGCTTTTGCGCAGGATAAATGGGGATTTTCGCTCTCCTATACCCCATGGTTACGCCAATTGGTGAGTGATGTCAATCTGGCTTATTTATCAGGTTTTTATCAGCTTGATCCGCTACAGGCGATCGGAACATCGCTGCGTTATTTTTCAATGGGGCAGATTGCCCTTACCGGTACAGACCAAACCAATATGGGGTCTGTAAGTCCAAGTGAGTTTGCTTTTGATGTCAGTTATTCAAGGAAGTTATCCGATAATTTTTCGGGTGGTGTGGCCTTGCGTTATATTCGTTCTGATCTCTCGGGAGGTTTTGGGGGGACTGGCGCCGGTGCCGAAACCTATAGTGCAGGGAATGCTTTTGCAACTGACGTTTCATTTTTTTATAACAAGAGGTTGGGTGGTGAAGGATCAGCAAATTCACTGGCAGCGGGGATTAACCTTTCAAATATAGGATCAAAAATTTCGTATAATCAGGGTTCTACCAAAGAATTTCTTCCGGCAAATATGAAGTTGGGGACCACCTTTACAACGCAGATGAGCGATTCAAGCTCATTCTCATTTTCGGTTGATGCTAATAAACTAATGGTTCCTACACCAAAGAAGAATAGTGATGGGACTTA
This sequence comes from uncultured Bacteroidia bacterium, assembly GCA_903918045.1. Taxonomy (GTDB): domain Bacteria; phylum Bacteroidota; class Bacteroidia; order Bacteroidales; family Prolixibacteraceae; genus JAAFHB01. Next base: position 5,989 of record CAIXCY010000147.1, on the reverse strand, counting down.
TGATAATGGCTCCAATAAATCGGTGATCAGTTCTGTTTTTAGTTCTTTTAATGATGCACCGGGCGGCATGAAAGAGGAACTTCAGGAGGTTACCCTTTCTCTGGGAGCTGAATACTGGTATAAAAAACAATTTGCTGTTCGTGCAGGTTACTTTAATGAATCTCAATATAAGGGGAATCGTAAATATGCCACTGTTGGAGTTGGAGTAAAACTGTTAATCGCTGCGATTGATGTTTCGTATGTAATTCCATTTCAGCGGAATAATCCATTAGCAAATACGGTCCGTTTTTCGCTTCTCTTTAATATGGACTCGTTCCTGAAACGTAAGAAAACCGGTCCGCTTAAATTGTAATCAACTTGAATTTTAACCTTTGTGAATTTAATTCCTTATGAATGATCTTCATCCAGGATATTTATATCATGCTTGCAGGCCTGTTTATCCTGGTATGTTCCGTTCTGTAAATCACAAACTTTAAAAACAACAGAAAATTAATAATTAACAGAAACTTTCAAACCGTTGAAGTTACCTGTTCGCTTTTACATCAGAATTGAAAATAAAAATTAAGTCTATGAAAACCTATACCGACAGCACCTTATTGCAAATCAACCGGCTTTACAAGGTCTCCCTTGGGGACTCTTCCGCGTTAACAGGAGCAGCCATTAATAGCCGGTTTAATCTGCATAATCCTACAGGAGATAAACACAACCTATTCCAAAAATTCCTGGGTTCTGCAAAAACGATGGCTCTGGTTATCGTTTTGTTGTTTATGGCTTCTTTTGCTGATGCTCAGCGATTCGCTGTTGCAACCGGTAACTGGACCGGAGCGATTTGGGCAACTACTGCCGGGGGAGTAGCAGGATCTGCAGCAACTCCAATTGCAACGGATGCAGTTACCATTAACAGTGGTGTTGTCGTTACAGTAAATACAGCCGGAGCAACCTGTGCAAGTATTGCAGTTACCGCCCCGACAGTAATTAATGGAATTACGTTAGCCAGTCCAGGGACACTTGCTGTTACAGGTGCAATTACAATGAATTCACCTTCAGCGGGAACAATTACCAGCACAATTGCTGTCGCAGATGGCACCTTGAGCGCTGCGAGTATTGCAATTCCTGGATCAGGCACTGCTGGCCGGTTTTGTACAGTATCGGTTTCAACAGGGACAATTAATGTCACTGGCAATATAACATTTTCGGGGACTGCGGCTCAGTCACGGTTTACTTTCACAGGTGCAGGAACACTTAATGTTGGGGGTACATTCACAGGAGGTACATTTACGGCCTCTACCGGTACCGTTAATTACAATGGCGCAGCTCAGAATATCGGGGTATATACTTTTTATAACCTTTCGACATCGGGTTCCGGGACAAAAACTACAACTGGTGCGAACACGGTTGGCGGTGCCCTTTCAGTAGGTAATGGAACAACATTGTCTGTCGGTGCATTTGCATTAACCGTTACCGGGACTACCACTGTGGGTGGAGGAACGAGTGGTGTCTTATCTATCACTTCAGCGACCGGAGCAAAAGCCTTTAATGGTGATGTAACCATTGCCAGTGGCGGAACATGGAATAATAATACCGTCAATCTTGCCCTTACCTTTCCCGGAAGCATTTCAAATTCGGGAACATTTAATACAGGAACAGGAGTTCAAACGCTTAGCGGAACCGGAAAAACTATAACCGGAACTTTTACTATCCCGAGTCTTACGATATCAGGTTCATATACTAATAATGGTACTTTAACTATTGGAACGGCATTAACAGGGGGAGGATCTTTGACCCAGGGAGCCACAGGTGTATTAAATCTGGGAGGTACTACCACAATTACCGCACTTGATGCAGCTACTAATCCGGGTAACACGGTTAATTATACGGGCGCCGGACAAAATATTTTCAATACAACCTACGATAATCTGACGATGTCGGGAAGCGGTATTGCTGTTTTTGCCGGGTCGGAAACCATCAATGCACTATTTACAATCTCAAGTGGTCAGGTTCGACTGCCTAATGGATCGGGGTCTTATGCCGCTTCGCTGATTCTCAGTCCGGCTGCAGCCGTCACGAGTGGAATTTATGGATCCACAGGGTCTACCGCAACTAACCCAAGCGCGTATTTTGATCCATCGACTACCGGTCTTCTGGCTGTTGGTTCGTCATGTATTCCCGGAACCTGGACAGGGGCGAATAGTTCAGCCTGGAATGATGCAGGCAACTGGTGCGGAGGAGTTCCCACCGCCACTACCGATGTTTTTATACCTTCTTTAAGCGCACTGATTCTAAACAGCCCTTCAATAACCCTCGCCGGGGCAGTGTGCCGGAATATTACGATACAAAGCGGGACAGCGTTAACAATAACCGGATCGAACACCTTAACTGTAGCCGGGAGCTGGACCAATAACGGCGCCTTCACCTTTAATACGAGTAAAGTTATTTTCAGTGGGACAGGCTCCATAGGCGGGACCACCCCGGCAGTGTTTTATGATCTTTCATTAACAGGGTCAGGCACTATCACTCCAGCCATTGCAACAACTGTGAACCATAACCTTGTCATAGGTGATGGGATGACCCTTACTGCGGGAGGATTTGCCTTTACAGTAACGGGTTCCACTACCGTTGGTGCGGGAGCTAGCGGGATTTTAAATTTAACTTCAGCAACCGGAGCTAAAACCTTCACTGGTGATGTTTCAGTAGCCGCCGGCGGAACATGGAATAATAATACTGTAAATCTTCCCCTTACCTTTCCGGGAAGCCTTTCAAATTTAGGTACCTTTAACGCCGGGACAGGACTTCAGACCTTGAGCGGGACAGGTAAAACAATCAGCGGTACATTCAGTATCCCAAGTCTGATAATCAGTGGTAGTTACACAAACGGTGGTACACTAACCGCTGCAACTGCACTTACTGTTAACACTGGCGCCTCGTTAACCAACAATGGAACTGTGACTGCCACAACTTTGCTTACAGTCACAGGAACCGGCGCAGTGATCAATAATGGAACCGTTACAGCCACTGCGGCATTATCGGGAACAGGTACTTTGACTCAGGGAACCACCGGTATTTTAAACCTGGGTGGCACTGCAGGTATTACAACCCTCACTGCCACAGCAGTTGGAAACACGGTGAATTATACCGGAGCTGCCCAAACAGCCAATACCACTACGACATACTATAATCTGACCCTTTCAGGCAGTCTTACAAAGACCTTCAATTCGGCAATAACTGTAAACAATATTTTCTCAATTGCACCAACCGGGACAGCCGTTGCCGGATTAGCCACCGGAACCAATTCATTTGCCGTTGGATCACTGATTCTGGGTGGAACGACCCAGACCCTTCCGGGCTCCTATGGTGGAACCTCCTCTGCAGCTGACAATATTAACAATACCTATTTCTTAACCTCTTCAACGGGTAAGGTATATCTTGGTAATTGTGTTACCGGAACCTGGACAGGTGGTGGAGCGGATGGTCTTTGGGAAACACCGGGTAACTGGTGCGGTGGAGTTCCACTTTCGACAACAAATGTTATAATTCCTACCGGGATAGCGACTTACCCAACAATCAATTCAGCAGCAGTTTGTAAAAGTTTGACGCTAAGTTCTGCTGCAGTCTTATCAATAGCCGGTTCAAACAGCTTAACGGTAAACGGTGGCAACTGGACCAATAACGGTGGTACCTTTAATACGGGTACCGGACAGGTTAACTTTAATGGAACCTCTGCAATCGGAGGAAGCGCTTCAACAACTTTTTACGACGTTAATCTGACAGGCACGGCAGTAGTAACAACTGGAATATCGACTACAATTAATCATAACCTTTCGATTGGTGACGGAACAACCCTGGCGACCGGAGCAGTCGCCTTAACCGTAACCGGCACGACCACAGTCGGTGGAGGAGCAAGTGGTGTATTGAGCGCATCGGGGGGAACCAAAACATTTACAAGTGCGGTGATTATAAACACCGGGGGTGCCATAACCGAATCTGCAGCATCAACCCTTGCCTTTGGTTCTGATTTAACCATTTCGGGTACCCTATCCGAATCGGGCGTTGCTGCTTCAAGCTTTGCAGGCAACCTGACTAATAATGGAATCTATACGGCCGGTTCAGGAGCACACACGTTTACCGGATCTGCAAAGACAATCGGCGGATCATCTGCCAATGTGATTCCAACAGCAACCTTCACAGGAAATTATACAAACAGTGGCACACTCACTTCCGCCACTGCACTTACTATAAATCTTGCTACCTTAACCAATGACGGTACCATAACCGCCACGGCAGCATTGTCAGGATCAGGTGGATTAACGCAGGATGCAACAGGCATACTCAATATTGGCGGGACCTCGCTGATTACGACCCTTTCCGCAACCACTGCCGGAAATACAGTTACTTATAGCGGTGCTACGCAAACGGTTAAGGCTGTAAATTATGCCAACCTTACACTCACAGGTGGTGCAAAGACTTTCACAGTTGCGGAAACAATAACTGGAACATTATCTATTGCTACAAGCGCAATTACTGCTTTACCTGCCGGAACGAATACCCTGGCTGGTATTTTAATTCTGAATGGGACGACTCAATCCCTGCCGGGGTCATACGGGGCAACAGGAAACGCGCTGGCAACAAACCAGAGCGGCTTCTTCTCTTCAACTGGTTTGCTTTATATCGGTTCGTGTATTTCAGGTTACTGGACAGGCGCTGCTGCTGATGGCCTTTGGGAAACTCCGGGCAACTGGTGTAACAATGTCGTACCAGGAGTTGGAACAGATGTTTTATTACCTGCCGGAACAGCACCTTATCCAACGATCAATTCGGCGGCTCAGTGTAAAAGCATTACATTAAATACCGGTTCAACCCTTACCATTGCCGGAACAAATAGTTTAACCTTAAATGGCGGCAACTGGACCAATAATGGCGGGACCTTTACTCCGGGCACCGGTCAGGTTACCTTTGCCGGTTCAGGAACAATCGGTGGTTCTTCGAATCCTGCAACCTTTTATGACCTTTCATTGACAGGTACTGCAGTCGTCACCCCTTCGGTTGTTACTAACATTACCCATAACCTTTCGATTGGAGATGGAACTACTTTCACTTCTGGTGCATTTGCATTGACAGTGACAGGAACCACAACAATTGGTGGTGGAACAAGTGGTGCACTCACCATAACAAGTGCGACTGGCACGAAAACCTTTAACGGCCCTGTGACAATAAACAGTGGCGGTGCATTAACCGAAACCGTAGCTGCAACACTTGCTTTTGGATCTGATGTTACTATTTCAGGTACTTTAACAGAATCCGGCGCCGCAGCAGTAAGTTTTGCCGGTAACTTTACAAACAACGGAGTTTATACTGCCGGGACCGGTGCCCATAATTTCACCGGATCTGCAATGACTATTGGTGGATCGACTGCCAATGTGATCCCAACGTCAACCTTTACAGGAAGTTATACAAACAGTGGGATCTTAACCGCTGCAACCGCACTGACTATTACAGGTAATACATTAACCAATAACGGTACCATCACGGCCACTACGGCTTTATCAGGGACAGGAGGATTGACACAGGGAGCAACCGGAATATTGAATATCAATAATACAGCCACTATCTCGACTCTGACTGCTTCTGCAAGCGGCAATCTTGTTAATTACACAGGAGCAGCACAAACGGTTAATCCTGTTATTTACGATAAACTTACCCTTTCAGGTTCAGGGATCAAAACATTAACAGGTCTTTCAACTGTAAACAGTGATCTTTCACTCAGTGGAACAGCTACAGCCACCACCGCAGCCGCTCTTGCGATAGGTGGAAACCTGAATATTGGAAACGGAACAACCTTCACTGCTCCGGCATTTGCACTGACTGTTACCGGGACTACAACGATAGGAACCGGGACCAGCGGAACATTGAACCTGACGGGTGCAACAGGCGCCAAAGCGTTGGGTACTGTGGTTGTCAATGGTGGAACGGGAGCTGTTAATATCACGGGCGC
>CAIXCY010000146.1 GCA_903918045.1 uncultured Bacteroidia bacterium | reverse complement strand
TTTGAGGTGGTGAACAGTACCAAATATCCCGGATGGGGATTTATGATCGGTAAGGGAGCAACAACCATCTGGGAGACCTGGAAGGAAAGCGATGATACCTTTTCGAACTGTCACCCGATGTTCGGAACCGTTTCGGGATGGTTTTACAGGTGGCTCGGGGGGATCAGACCATTGGCGGCCTATCCGGGATTTCAGAAATTCACGATTGCTCCTGCTATTCCGGAAGGGCTTACTTTTGCGAAATGTAATTATGCCTCCCCGTTGGGAACGATCACCTCTGACTGGGAAAAGAGTGCAACAGGACACATCTTTAAGGTTGCCGTTCCCAAAGGTGGGGTTGCGAATTTTGAATTACCTCTGAAAAATGCACATAAGATTCTGGTTATGAATACAGGAGATAATGGTTCCTCTTCACCACTTGTGGAAGCTGACGGGAGTTGTAAATTTGAACTAAAGGCCGGGCAATACATTATCACTGCAGATAAATAAACAGACGTTAAATCGGATCGTTAAAACAAATTGCGACCATGAAGAACATGACTTCAAAAGAAAGAGTCCTTGCAGCAATGAATCTACAGCTGCCCGACAAGGTTCCCCTGATGTGCCAGTTTAGTATCGGTAGTATGATGACTCATCTGCAACCATATCCGTACGAGTTTTGGTACGATAAAAATGTTTTTGCCGATGGGTTAAGCTCCCTTCGCGAAATGTTTAAGTTCGATGGCATCCTGGTCAGCCTGCATGGTCATTCGGATAAATGGAAACAGGAGTTGATTTCATGTGAAAAGATTGAAGAGGGTAACTTTAGACTTACTTATCCCGACCGTACAGAGGTTCATTCCTGGACAGATTTGCCGCTTGTTTCATTTCAAAACCGCAAAGGTCAGAAGAGCATCGGGGATATTGATATTGAGAGAGATATTCCGGATGAGATTAACTATATTCCGGTATCCGGCAACCTGTATTTTGACCTTGATAAGGATCACCTGTTCGATATTTTTGATATTATCTATGCAAAAGTGGGAGATTCGGTTTCGGTTCATGGTGAGATCACCTCGCCGTTTGACTATTTTCTCGATTTGTTAGGTTACGAAAACGGACTGGTAGCTCTGATTATGGAACCCGAAAAATGCAAACTTATCCTTGCGAAATTTGCCAATGGAATCATGGATCTGGCTGTTAAGATGTGCGACAAACCAATCGATGCGATCAAGATTTCATCCCCCTTTGCGGGAATGGGTTTTATTTCAATGGAGGATTACCGCGAATTTGTTTTGCCATATGAACAAAAGATTATTCAGGCAATTCGCGCCAAAGGGGTGCATGTGTATATTCATACCTGCGGCTCAATCGATGACCGTCTGGAGTTGATGCGCGAAAGCGGCACCTCAGGTCTCGAGTGTCTGGATCCCATTCCGGTTGGAAATGTCGATCTTGAAGATGCTTTTCGCCGGATTGGCAACGACCTTTTTATTAAAGGGAATATCGATTCTGTAAATACACTCCTTTTTGCAGAGGATGAAAAAGCTGAGGCTGATGTGAAAAAAATTATTGAGATTGGAATGACCAAAGGGAAGGGTTTCATTCTGAGCACTGCCTGCTCTATTGCCCCAATGGTCACAAACCAAAGGTTATTGATGCTTTCGGAGTTGATTCAAAAATATGGTTGTTACACATGAAAAACTATCTCCTGCTCTCAATTTTCTTCATTTCGCTTATTTTGGGTTCATGCAACCCTGAAAAGAAAGCAATTGACTATGCCCTTCTCGCCCACAAGGGTGACTGGTCACACGATTACGCTTTGGGAAGTCCATCCTGGGATACTTTTGAACGGCTGTCCGGCAATCCGGTTTGCAGGGGTCGCAAAGGGATGGAGTGGCCAGTTAATGGATTCTTGTATTCCGATCCGGTAAGTAAAAACTGGTATCTCTACATCGGTGAATACCGGGAATTTTACAAATCGGATCAGGATCCGACTACCACAGATTTCAAGTGCATCATTTATAAATCTTCAGACAAAGGGAGGTCATGGAATAAATGCGGCGATCTTTTTCCCCCGTCGATGCAATGCTATGATTCCGTTAGGATTCAGGCTCCCGATGTGATGGTAACCTATTCCGAAGGTAAATATCACATGGTATTTGATTGGTTAGCAGAAGCTGGTTGGCAACGAACCGATCTTTCTGGCATTGGTTATGCCGTTTCTGATAAACCTGAAGGACCATTTGTAGTTTCAAAGAGACCCGCAAAGTTTAATACCCAATACAAACAGAAACCGTTACTCAGGAAGTACTGGAGGATGTATGCCCCAATGATTGTCAAGCGGGAAAAGGACTGGGCTTTACTTTATATGATGGACACAACTCCGACCAGCAGCTGGGCATTGGCTGTTTCAACCGCCTCAAATCCGGAAGGGCCCTACAGCGAATCAAAAATTATTCTGAATGTAGAACGGAAGACAAATTATGAACCGCTGCAGGAGTATTTTCCGGCATTTTTGCACGATGGTTATGCCTACTTCCCGGCAACATCTGTTTCAATAAATCGCAACTACCAGTCAGTTCACCGGGTAAAAGTTGAAGATCTCACCAATCCTGATAAATACGAACTGTTCAGTGGCGGATCATTCTGGCATTCGGAAAATGTTGAAAACGAATATTCGGGAATCTGGGGACAAACCTTCACGGGATTTGTGGATGAGAACGATTCAGTTTATGTGATGTTTCCCTCAAAGGACCCCCACGATTATGGTACAATTAATCTTGCAAAGGCATCATGGAAAAACTTTAACAGAGCAAGGGGCTTCAACCTTACGGCTAACGAAGGAAATACCTTTTCATATCTTAAGAGGTGGCTTGATATTAAAGATATTGACCTGAAATTCAAACTCGATGGGACGATGCACCTGGTCTGGGATTTTCATTCGCCGATAGATATCCTGAATAGTTGGGGTAAATTTTCTCTTATTCAGGATAATGCAGATTATAAAGAGATTGAGTTGAATCGAACCGGTTGGAAAATATATGAATACGAAAATGGGAAGAATATTATTCGGATTGATTCCGGAAAAGTAAATCTCCTGAACACCGATGATAACAGATTGCAATTGATAATGGAAAACGGGAAGGCTACCTTTGTTTTAAATGGTGAAAAAAGGTGGAGTGGAATATTGAGCAGTAAACCGGGAATTGTGGGAGTCTCATTGATGCCTCACAGCTTTTTGTTTGCCAACAGCTTTGTTGTAAATGGGGCACAAAAGCAGGGATCGGTTATTTATGGCTATTACCAGGCATTGGTTAACACCGGAAACTACGACAATGACTGGACCTTTAAAAAGGATTCCATGTTTTTGTTCGGACGAGGGGCGGTTTCCAAAAAGGATTCCAGTTTTGCGAAATGGAATTTTGACGGGAAAGGATTCGAACTCTATTCACCAAAAGGTCCGGATTATGGATCGGTCAATGTCTATCTCGATGGTAAATTGCTGAATAATATAGTATTGACGAGTTCCAAAGTGATCAGATCGGAAGTAGTCTTTAAATCGGAAGAATTACCTAGGGGAAGCCATGCGGTTTATATCGAATCGATGGATGGAGCGCTTCCTTTGGACTGTATAAATATACAATTGTAGTTACCCAAAATTCCAGACTAGTAAGAGAGATTGCTTCGTCGCTCACTATGTTAATCATTTCGATAAAATTCATCAATGAGCTCCTCGCAATAAGCCACCTGTCATTGCGAGTGGGAACCCCCAAATTTGGGCCCAATGTGATTATGACAACCATGGATAAACCTTAAATTAGGGGAGATTGCTTCGGCACTCAAGGGTTTAAGATTAAACTGAAAGATCATTTTGGAGTGCCTCGCAATGACATTTTAGGCATTTTTATAAGTAAGGGGGTGGGGGGAGCAGGCG
>CAIXCY010000145.1 GCA_903918045.1 uncultured Bacteroidia bacterium | reverse complement strand
GTAAGCATCCGGTCAGGTACATATTGACCGTCTAATTTATTCTAACAATTTTGCACGATCGTTGGAATTCAGTTGGAATAAACCGGGTTCTTTGAAATTAATTGGAAAAAGTTGACATTGATTGGATCTGCCGAAGGAATTTCAGATAGTTTCCAGTTCTTTTGGAAATTTCTGGAATTTATTAGACGCTTTCCAGTTATGAGGGAGCAGTTCAGCAAGATCCTTACTGTAATCCTGATTGTATTGCGGTATCCGGGTCAGCACATCGGTCAACCATTCCCGCGGGTTCACATCGGCTGCTTTGCAACAGCCAAAGAGGGAGTACATGATTGCCATATTTTCGGCTGCATCGTGGTTGCCACAAAACAGGTAGTTCTTTCTACCCAATGCTAATGGCCTAATATCATTCTCGATGACATTGTTATCTATCCTGTAACGACCATCAAGGTGATATCTTGTCAGTCTGTGGAACAAAGAGTAAGTATATCGAAGTGCTTTGTACATTCTTCCACCGGGTATTGTTTTTGGAAAGTAGCCATAAATCCATTTTTCAAACGCACACAAGATGGGATAGGCCAGTCGGCTGCGAAGTTCTGCACGCTGATCCGCATCGAGGCCCTGTTCATCTGCCATGGTCTCGACACGATAGACCAGGCCAATCTGTTCAAGTGCATATTCTGCCCCGGCTTTGTCCTCTTTCAAAGCCTCGTTGAATTTGCGCCTGGCATGTGCCCAGCAACCCAGCAGCAATACTCCTTTCTTTTTTTCGTAAATCGAATAAGCTTCATAACCATCGGTCTGGACCGCCCCCTGGAAATCCTTCAGCAGGTCGATCACCACTTTCTGTGCCCGTGAACCTTGGTCGTAATGGAAAAACATCAGTTTGTCCGTTACCGAACGCACGACCCAAAGATATGCCTTAACCGCTCTGTGCTTCTCATCATTGATTACCGGCACCGTGCTCTCATCAACCTGAATGTAGTCCGATTGCAAAACCAGTTCCCGAAGACGGTAATACAATGCCCTGAGCAAGTCACTACCTCCGGCGAACCAATCATTTACCGTTGATGTCGGTATGGAGACCCCGGCAAGTTTAAAAATGCTGATTTGCCGGTGAAAAGGCATATGGTATAAGTATTTGCCCATCAACAGTTCTGCCAGCAGGCTTGGGTCGGCATAACTGCGCGGAATAGGTAAAAAAGGCATCTGTGCTATCTTTACCACCTTCTGCTGTGGCTCCTTCTGGTTTGTCTCCTGTAATTTCTGTAGTTCCTTACTCAATACATACTTCGGACGGATGATACGGCGAACAAACAGCTCACCAGGCACGAATGCAAGTATTTCTGTAATCTCTTCCCCGATGCGGATCCAGTTTTCACCGATCCCCTCTGGTTCAATCACTTCATCCTCACGGCGAAGATGTTCAGGAAGAGGCATACGAACAGGCTGATTTTTAATCTTTTCCGGTTTTTTGCGCTCGTATGTGATGATCTCTTTTGCGGCCTGGGTTACAATCTCTTCTTCCGGCAAAGCATCAAGACCGTCAAAATCGATCTTTCTCTGGGCCGGATCCTGTGGAATGAACTTCTCGCTGGTAGGTTTCCAGAACTTGCGACGGTACCAGGAAAGCTGATCGGTAAGCTTTTTGATCCGATCGTCTTTCTCTTTGATCCGATCGTCTTTCTCTTTGATAACACCTTCATAGTGGGTATTCTTATTCTCTGCACGTTCAAGGGCACCATTGTCAATCTGCCGGAGCCTTGATACTTCCTGGTAGAGAAGATCGCGCTCCTGAAGTAAGGCCTCGATTAAATGATCTTTTTGGTTTGTCTTATTATCCACAGTTGGTTTCCGTTTTCACGGTTTGAAGATAATAAAAAGAGTTGGAACTGCAAAGAAAATAGTTGGTTAATTATCAGATTGATTGAATTTTATTGATATTTTTTAAGTTTTTTTTGTCTTGGTTTTACGCTTTGTACCATCACCATCAGATCTTCCCATCGAAGGGTGAGCGAGACGGTATTTTCGTCAAAACCGGGCAATCTGAACCGGCCTGAATCGAGTTTTTTATGGTAGATAACCAGTCCGGCGTATTCCATGTGCAGAATCTTCATGATGGTCTGGTTGCGGTTTACAAATATAAAGACCCCGCCACCAAGGACATTCTGATTCATTGACGATGTCACAATACCGCTGAGGGTATAAAAACTTTTTCGCATATCCACTGCTAGAGGATACAGATAATATTTATGTGAACCGTTCAGGTGGAACATGACCTTAACCAAAAAGTGTGACAAGGTTACGGATATGTTCAAGATCGTGAACATTTTTTATCCTGAGCCTTGTGCCGTTGGGATAGATCAGTTCCAGGAGAAAATCATCATCGGATCCGGCTTGATTGTTTTGCTCTCTGGGGAAGTTCTTTAGTCGCTCTTTGACCGGAGCTGGAGCAGGTTTAACCAGTAACGGGATAAAATTTACAGCTTTTTCCTTCCTGATCTTTTTGCGCCAACAATAAAAGCTGGACTTCGCAATACCTTCATTGGCACAGAAGTCAGTAATAGTAAGACCTGTCTCTTCTTGTCTCTGGATGAGATCCCGGATTTTTGCATCATTAATCATTTGTCAGTGTTTTGGCCGAAAATTAATCAGACCAAACAACAGAAGAAAGATGTATCAGACCGGATGCTTACGATAGAATAAATGGAATAGGGATATGTACTTTTTCAGAGGGAGCAAAATATAATGGTAATTGGCAGGATGGCAAAAAGGCTGGGCAGGGGGAAATGGTTTATCCGGATGGTAGCAAATATGACGGACAATGGAAGAATGGCGAAAGAAGTGGGCAAGGGAAATACGTCTCACGAGAAGGAGATATGTTTGAAGGTGAATGGAAAGAAGATAATCTAAATGGGAAAGGGACATCCATTTTAATTAATGGGAATAAATATGAAGGAGAATGGAAGGATGGAACATACAGTGGGTATGGAACATATATTTTTTCAGGTGGAGTTAAATTTGAAGGTCAATGGGAGGACGGAGATAAAAGTGGAAAAGGGGAAGAGACTTATCCAAATGGAGATAAATATAAAGGGGAATGGAAAAATGACAAACTTAATGGTCATGGAACATATTTTTGGCCAGATGGATCCAGATATGAAAATCAGTATATAAATGGTGAATCCAATGGACAAGCAATTTACACAGATTCATTTGGGAAAAAACAAAGCCAGTATTTGGAAGATTGCAAAACAATTGATTATAATGGTTTAATTGAAGTAAATGGGGATGAACCTTGCAAATACGCGGCAAGTGAGAAAAGAATGGAAAATATCCTTTATAGTATAAAACCAATTGCAACTGGTGATTTTTGCAATGTAATAATTAATGATATTCGTTTTACCAGTTTTACTGAGTTAATTGAATTCTCTTTTAATAAATTAATTTCTCCATCTGGATATATTATGATCAGAATAAATGTTCCGGATTTATATAGAAATGGATACTTTAGTAAATTTTCTAATATGATTCGGAAATTTATTTTAAGGGATAATATTGAATTTATTGCTCAATGTATAAATGAAAATTATACTGATGATAAGCCAATTGTGACAACTATTTTACTTGGTATTACCTTACAAAAAAGGGATGATTTAATAGGGAAGCTAAGGTTTATCTCAATGCAAGACAAATTGGAGTCAGTCGATATATTGGGTAAAAACCAGCAACAATGGGAAAATTTTGGTGTGCCATTTTCGCGAGAAGAATGCTTGTCTCAGATAATATTTAATGAAATTTCAAACGATAAAATTGATGGTCTATACCCATGGGAATATGTTCCATTAAATAATTCGGAATTTGGCAGTCATGGCATAGAAATTGGAGAATTCATGGAGCTCTCTAATGATTCATATCAAGGAAAAGTTAAATCTGGATTTGATTTTGAATCGTATTTGTTGAGTGGTAAGAGTCAATTCGATCCCTATACCAAATTTGTTTTTGATTCTGAAGAGAAATTTGGTGATCACCAACATCCTTATTACTTAAGAAGGATTATTACTGAAAGTGCCATTCTTTTTTGTAATGTTTTTTTGAATTCAGTTCAAAATTTCAAGCTTGAACCACTATTAATTTTGAATCCCCAAGAGCCAATCTCTACCAATATACCATCATATAGGGATCATGAATATTTAATATCAATTCAGGTGAAACCGGAATGGAAAGAGAAGGTGGATATTGAATATGTTTTTCTTGAATTAAGGAAACCTGAGTTTGCAGAGCAATTTTATTACTACCATCTAAATGGTCATTTTCAAAATTCGATCAGATCGTCAACAATATTAAAGGCTAAAATAGATGCATGCCCTTCAATTGAAGATCAAAGGGAGATAGTTAAAAAGGAAAAGGAAAAGTATTTTGCTTTGCAAAAAGTTAATTTGGAATCACAGCAAGCACTACTAAACTTCGAAGACAAAAAGAAATCCCTGGAAAAGCAACTTGAAGAGATGGATGAAAATATCCTTATAGTAAAACGGAATATTGTCAACGATGATACAATACTTAAGAAAACAATTGACTTATGTAGCATAATAAGTGAATCTGTTAGAGAGAAGGTCAAGGAGGAAATGTATTATATCCTTCCAATTAAAAAATGCTTCGATCAAGGATTTAGCTGTTCAACAAAGGAAGTTGGTAATAAGGTTAGAAAAGTCCTCGAAGGAATTATTCTAACTCTAAAGGATATTCAAATCATCCCTGGCTCCTATGATGTAGGGTCATCTATTGATGAATTATGTAAAATAATTCAGAAAGAAGAAGAAATGTCCGTGAAAATTTCAAAATTTTTACAAGAGTACCTTCCTAAACTTAAATCAATTGGCAATGATGGATCACATTTAATTTCTAAACAAAATGTGCCGCAAAGTGAATTAGTAAAAGCTATTTCCGTTTTAATTGCCTTGATGGATTGGCTTAAAGAGCTTGAATTAACGAGTAATATTGTTGAGAAATATACTCAGCGAGTGAATAATATTGAACAAAAAACTCCTGAGGGGAATCTCAGACGCTCTGGTCTTCTTGGCGTTATTACTAGTGAGTGGATAAATAAAGCTGGCAAAAAGAATGGTGCGTGGGTAGTTCTCTATGATGGAAAAAAGACTGAGATAAGTATCTCTTCGCAAAAAATAAGGGAAAACAATCTTGGTTTTGGTTCAATAATAGAAGTTAATGCAATAAACAAAGGTTGGGGATGGGAAACCGAACAAATTAAAGTTGTAACCCCTTGCCCGGAAATTTATAGATACAAAGTAGAATACTATAGAAAAGGTGATGATAATCAAAAATAATAAGGTTTTCTTTAGAGAAAACCAGAGGTTGTATCCTTAAAACTTTAAGATTTGAAAATACAAGAAATTTTAAATGGTTATGAAAAGACAGTTTCAATTATTGAGAAAGAGAGAAAGTTAGCCATTTACAGGAAGTAATCCGAAGCTTGTTTTTGAGAAAGATACTTAAAAAAAGGAAGGATTTTACATAAGGCCAAAGAGTTAAGGTCACTGTAAAAAGACGGGTGTGAGAAAAAGTTATAAAGTACAAATGAATAACGATTTAAATTGGGATATAAAGGCAATTAAATCAATGCTATAACATCAAAACGACACAATATCAAACGTATGAAAATTGACACTTACGCAACTTTAGTTGACAAAGCAAACCATTTTGACTGTGTAAGTATTGAAAGTAAAAACGACCTTGACATTCTTATTGGTGAATGGACAGAAAAGAGAAATGACAAAAGAATTATTTTTCGTGGGTTGACTGAAGCAAAATATAAACTTTTTAATTCTGCCCAACGTTTTTGGAACGGTGATGAAGTGGATAGGATGGATAAAAGCTACCACGATTTCATCCAAGCTGAGATTAATGCAGCCAAATCATTTAATAACAATCTTTTGGAGAAATTTTTTAATGCATTTGGACATGCTGCATATGACTTATCTATTTTAAGTTTTTTACAACATTATAATGCACCAACACCATTACTTGATTTTACTTATAATTTCGATTGTGCATTGTTTTTTGGAACAGATGGTTTAGCACACATACCATCGGCAGACATAGAAAACTATTTTTCAATATATGCCATTGACACAGGACAACAAGATTTCATTTCATTTATTTTGCACTTAAAATCTAGCATTTCTCAAATTAATAACGGATTGGAAGATATTAAAAAAAATGAAATTGATACATCGATTATTTTGTCCAAAATTGAACAATTACAGTATAGTTATTTTCAGGATCTGAAACTTTTTTATCTGCCAGGATATATCCCAGGTGGAATTCCATTTACAATTCCTAAACGACCAAATTTCAAATTAGTTTACAATCAACACAACCTCAATGTAATTAATCAAGAGGGTCTATTGGTTTTTAATTCAGATCCAACTCATCCTTTAGAAGATTATTTCAGTGGGGGTTTTGGGACAGTTTTTCAATCAACTTTTCTGTTGGCAAAAATGAAGTGTTGGAATATTCATAAAAGTCTGAAAGAATATGTAATTAGACATTTAACTGAGAACAGAACAAACCCAATAAATAAAGAATTTATATTTCCACAAGAAGAATTTATTGCAAGTAATGCTTTTAAACAATTCAAAAATTTTAAAAGTTAACACAAGAAAATTTAAACTTTCTTTCTAAATAGACTCGTTTGAGATCAATATTCGATAGGAATAAGCTATTCGGCACTAGTGAATTAACATTAATACAAAACATTATTCAGCAAGGCGAAGGAATCCGGATAGAATTTTAAGCGGCGAAGGTATCTTTCCGGCATCCTTACTTTAAACAGCAGGAAACAAAAAGGTACCCAGTTAGCTGATTTAAATTTGCCTGATAATCAGGCATCTGATAAACATGCCAGACAAATGGTATCCAGCTGGACCGGAAACGGTACCCAGCTGAGAGGTGAAATGTTAGGATTGGTAAAAAAAGATAAACGCAAATTGGATTACGAATGAAGATTAATGAAATTATCCAACAGCCCGAAGGTCGCAGGTTGGAGTGCAAACAGGAACTTCCGCCAGATAACCCGAAACTAAATCATCAGGAGGTCGCTGCTATAATGATTGCATTCGTTCGTATTATAGATTCTTATGAGTCTAAATGAAATAAAAAAGAAAATTAATATGCAGGCACGTGATTTATTGTTGTTTAATACCGCAGAT
>CAIXCY010000144.1 GCA_903918045.1 uncultured Bacteroidia bacterium | reverse complement strand
CAGGGTGTTTTACCGGCTTTGTGAGATCACCGAAATTGATGCCATCCTCAGGCAATCCATTGCAAATAACCATGGGAATAACCGGTTTGCAGCGATTGAAGTGGGCGCGGGGGGAACAGTAAGACCTACTAATCCAAGCAGGATCATGGTGTCCGATTGTATTACCTTGAAATCGCACAAAAGATTTCTGCCGGTTGGTTTTAACACGCGCAAGGGAGAGGCGTGCGAGAAACAGATGAAAGTATTGGATGAATTGATCAGGGAGAACAGCATAAACGCCGTTCCCGGATTTAAAGGCGAGAATTACTTTGTTACCTGGGAACACTTTTTGAAGATTTTCAATACCTTTATGAATGGGATGGTTCCTGGTGAAAAATGGGATGATGAGCCGGGAGTACACCATTGGGATACCAATCAATTAACAGCATTTTATACGATCATTAAAAAGTCTTATTTTAAAGGTGATGACCAGATTATCCTTTCGGTCAAGCGTGGAAGGACCATGAACCGGTTACGAATAGACGGCAGGGCAATGGATGCACCAGATACGTCGAAGACTGATACCGCAGAAATGAAAAATCTTATGGAGGTGCATAACCTGCCCGGCTTATTTCTATTTGAACAGAATGGTGCAGAGGATGTTGCTGCCGATGGTCAGAATTATGGGTGGAATAATCAACGTTTTTACTGGCCATTATTGATGCTTCCCCAATTGAAGAGGAACATCCTGATCAGTCTCGATTCGCTGGAAAAGAATATTGAATTGTCTTAGTACTCAAAAATCATACATATAAGAACTAATAACATGAATGATATTGTAATAATTAATCTTCCTGATAACGAGGATGAGGCACTGAATTTTCTACTTAGTCATAATGATTGCAATAAAGTAAAGATCATTGGAAAACTTAGGAATTGGCACTACTCAATTAATGATTGGATAAACAAAAATGAAATTACCTATCTTGATTTATATGAGCTTGATGAAATTGTGGAATGGAATTACCCTGACGAAGATGGAGACCCAATAGTCGGTGGAATTTTCTATTGTGAATCAGTTCAAGAAGTTGTGCATCCCAAGAATTTGATCAGCATGCCTTCAATTAACATAATGGGATGCAATAACTTGCACACAATTCACATACCAGCTTCTTTATCGAGAATCACATGCTTTCCTGATTACGATGCTTTCAATCCCAAATCAATAAAAAAAATATTTCTTGAACTTTCGGAAAATAACAGTTGGATTCTTTCAGGTTATTATTTTTTGGATATACATTGTATTTTAAAAGATGGCAATTTTGAAGAGATTAATGGTGTGTGGTATGATAAAAAGAATTACAAACTGCTTAAATTATCTAAAGAGTTTAAGGGAGATTATGCTTTTCCTTCTGACATTAAATCAGTTGCAGATTTTGCATTCTCAAATACCAATGTAGACAAAATTGTAATTCCAGGAAATTTAGTTGAGATAAGTATGGCTGCATTTAATGACGCAACTATAGAAACAATAACATTTGAAGAGGGAATTGAAAATATCCATTCTGCATACCGATCAAAACACTTCCACGGACCTTATTCAACTGGTAAAGCTTTTTCCCATGGTCAAGTCAAAAATATTATACTGCCCTCTACATTAAAAGAAATAGGTAATGAATTATTTGCTAGAGTAACTGGTTTAGAGAAAGTTGCATTCTTAAATGAGAGTCCTATCTTCGAAATAGAGAATGGAATTATTTATAACAAATTATTGCGGTGTACAGTTGCGAGTATTCCAAACAAGACTAATGAATATGTGGTAAAGGAAGGGACAACCATTATTGGTAAGCACACATTTTCTCGCGAATTTATTCAAAATCGAAATGGAAAATTCAGTATCATATTACCTAAAAGCATTGAAAATATTGAAGAGCTAGCATTTTTCAATTGCGATTTAGAGTCTATAGAATTACCAGAAAATTTAATGAACATTGGTAAATATGCCTTTGCGTGGAGTCGTTTAACAAATATATTAATTCCTGACGGTGTTAAAATCATTGCTGAAGGAGCATTTTACATGTGCGGTTTATTATCACAAATTAAATTATCATCGAGCATTGAAATGATTGATGACTGGACTTTTTCTTCCTGCTCGTCTCTAAAAAATATAGATATACCGGTAAATGTTACTGAAATTAATGATCAAAGTTTTCAGGATTGCGAAAATTTAAACGAAATTTTTCTTCCCCAAGGTTTAAAAAGAATTAAAGTATCGGCCTTCTGGTGCTGTAAGTCATTGGAGACCGTCACGTTTCCTGAAGGTCTGGAAGAGATACATTCAAACGCATTTGAAGAATGCACCAACTTAAAAAGAATTATACTACCCGACAGTATTAATTATTTGGGATATAGAGCTTTTAAAGGTTGTATTGCCTTGGAATCAATAAATATCCCTGCCAATTGCGAAATTCATGTACCAGAGGATGAAATTGACGATGATAATCAATTTGACGGATGTCATGCGTTAATAAATATTACTGTCGCAAACGATAACCCTTATCATACTATTTCAGAAGGAGTTTTGTACAATAAGCAAGGTGACTACTTGATTAAGAGTTTCTCGAATAAAAAAATAGTTAAAATTCTTGAACGTGTTCAGACAATTGGTCCAAAATCATTTGCTGATACTGGTTGTGAGGAAGTTCTTATGTCCGAAAATGTAAAAGAGATAGGGCTCATGGCATTTTCTAATTGTACTAATCTTAAACATGTCAGGTTTTCAAGGAACATTAACGAGATTGATATTACACAATTTTGGGTTGGAAAGGAAGGTCCATTCGGAGGGATATTTGACAAATGTACGAATCTGTCTAAAATTACGAATGTTTCCATTGAAACACTCCAAAAGTTTCCGGAGGTATTTAAAAGCATATCTGGTGCGACCGTAAGTGTTGAGAAGGAGAAAACGATTGAAAGTAAGACAGATAATTCAAATACTGATAAACCCGTTATTGCTCAAGATGTTTTAGATGCCATTAATTCAAATTATTTTGTTGATCCTGTGGACGTTATAAGATTAGTCAAATTGATTATTGTTCACAAAGATGAAGAATTGGTAAAAAGGGAAAGTATTTACTTAAACAACGCAAGACATTTATTGGAACATGTCAGAACAAGTATACAAAATATTGGGATTATTCCTTTAAGATGTTCAGCACTCAAAACAGGCTTAAGAATATTGGGAAATTCCTCCTGGCCCGTTGAAATTGTACCTAAAGAAATCATTAACAAAATAATGAAGATGTGTGAAATCTGTGATAGTGGCAGCCATTCTAAGGTTAAAAAATACAGATTCAATGATTATGGTTACACCAATACTCAAATTATTGATTTCATTTTAGCCCTAATTCACTATGTAAAATACATAACTGATTTTAGTATTCGAGAAAAATTCGACAAGGAATTCTATGAAGTAAGGTATCACAAATGCCTATATGGTAATTATTTACCTGACGAAACATCAAACATTACGGTTGGTTATGTACAGTCCTATGTTCGTAAGAATCGAAAAACCGAAGAAAGTGAAAGAATTATAGAAGTAATTCATAGAGATAATAGCTGGAGTAAGGTCGCTATTTATGAGGATGTACTTCGGGAATACTACAGGAAAACCGGAATTGAAGTTGAAGAAGATCACAAAGTCAGGGTAAGATTAGTCGAAAGACGTAATCATGAGAATAATCCAATTTGGATTGCAAAAGAAGTTATTGAAATTGTAAAGAAACCTAGTCTTTTAAATAAGCAGAGACTTATTTAATGATTTGAATATAGAACACTTTGTAAGAATTTTGTATTAACCTATTAAAAACCAATCCTATGAATTACCTGATTTCCTGTATGGTTTGTTCGGTCCAGTTACCACAGAGTTTTAACTGGTATGTTTGTGATAAATGCAATTTCCGGGTATGTCCCGGATGCCTGATGAAGCATAGCGGATCCTATTCCCATTCCGGCGGCCTGAAATGCAGTCAATGCGCATGGGGGAAAATGGAGCGAAAAAAATAAACTTCACTCGTGTTTTTAGTGGGGGTATCAATACCGAAATCCTGATTGCTAATTACAATGTGGAGGAATTGGCACCCTTCCTAACAGAGTATCCCAATTATTTGGCGATTGATAAATGATAAACGGGAAAATGGATTGCCCTGCAACGGTGAGCCGACTGAAATATTTATTGCCGGTGAAAAGAATAACCCTGTTTTGCAGGCTTGAAATTCTTTAATTTAACATTAAATAATTTAACTTTAGCAATTGTTCAAACAGCATTTCCTAAATCCTAAAAACAAAATTATGTCAGTAAACAGTAGCGCTTTGGTACGGTTCCAGAAATACGACGAATGCCTAAGCTTCTTTCAGCGGGAATATGCCAGGGAGGATATCCTGAATGAACTTCGAAAGATGGAGTCACTGGGCAAAAAGACCAGCAGGGATGGAGTCCCAAGATTGGGGATAGAGGTCAATGACCGGCAGTTTTACAAAGATCTGAAGACCATCGAGGAGGTATGGGATATAAAGATTGATCGCATTAAAATGCCTAATGGAAAGAAGATCTACCGTTACTGTCGGGATGATTTTTCGATTTTCGCCAATCTTCCGGCAAAAAATAACCTTCTAAAGCTTCGTGATTCCTTGTTCGTTCTCCAGCAATTTAGGGGGCTGCCTCAATTTGAATTTCTGAATGAGCTTTTTGAACAGAATGAGGCAGTAGGAAGCATGCTGCGCCCAAAGACGATTGTTCAATTTGACGAAAATCCGGACCTGGTAGGGTTGAAATATTTCCCCAAACTATTAAATGCCATACAACTGAAACGGGTTATACGGATAAGTTATAATGCGTCTTTTAAAGGTAAAAAGTCCATTGTTATCAGTCCCTATTTTCTGAAAGAATACAACAACAGGTGGTTCCTTCTTTGTTCAGATATACGGTACAAGAATATTTCCAACATAGCTCTTGACAGGATTGAGCAAATTGAATATGCGGGGGAAGTGGAATATGCAGAACCGGAGGTAGATTTTGTCGATGACTATTTTGAAGATGTAATCGGGATTACGATACCGAAAAATCCAAAATTACTTAACGTGGTTCTCAGATTCAGTGAGGAGCGGTTTGCTTATGTGGAGTCAAAACCGTTACACGGATCTCAAAAGTCAGATAAAGAAGACCGGATCGTAAAAATTAAGGTTATTCAGAACAACGAACTTGTATCTTTAATTCTGCACTATGGCAGTGATGTTGAGGTTTTGGAGCCGGAGAGTTTAAGAAATGAAATCAAAGAAAAGATTACGTCAATGTATAATAAATATGATCAAAACAAATGAAAAAAATTGACAAAATGAACGAACTAAATAAAGATCAAGATTATAGCGAACTGGCTGAAGCTCGATGGGAATTTACTTCTTCAGATCTAGATATGTGGAAAACTGATTGGAAGGATGGTAAAAGTAATGATATCAAGATAATGGTTTCAGATGATGGGAATTTTTATAAAGGAGAATTGAAGGATGGTAAAAGAAGTGGGCGAGGCATACACGTCTGGCAAGATGGATCTAAATATGTAGGAGAATGGAAATCTGGTGAAAGAAGTGGAAAAGGAAAATACATCTCTTCGGATGGATTTATATATGAAGGTGAATGGAGAAATGATGAATTTAATGGAATAGGGATATGTGTTTATGCTGATGGAAGCAAGTATGAAGGAGAATGGGAAAATGGTGGAAGATATGGGCAAGGGACTTATACATCTTCAATTGGAGTAATATATAATGGTGTTTGGAAGGATGATCGAATAAGCGGAATAGAGATATGTGCTTTCTCCGCAGGAGTTACATCTGAATCTGATTGGAAGGATGGCAAAAAGGATGGGGCCGGAATAATGGTCTATCCAGACGGCAGTAAGTATGAGGGAGAATGGAAAGCTGGCAAAAGAAGTGGGCAAGGGACATACATATCTTCAAATGGAGCTATGTATGAAGGAGCATGGAAGGATGATAGAATGTAAGCATCCGGTCAGGTACATATTGACCGTCTAATTTATTCTAACAATTTTGCACGATCGTTGGAATTCAGTTGGAATAAACCGGGTTCTTTGAAATTAATTGGAAAAAGTTGACATTGATTGGATCTGCCGAAGGAATT
>CAIXCY010000143.1 GCA_903918045.1 uncultured Bacteroidia bacterium | reverse complement strand
CGCAGCATATTGAACTTCGCAAGATTGGCAGCTTTGACCGGTTCAGCAGGTGGTGATTTAACTGTCAGCGGATCAATAGGGGTACCGTCCATATAAACCCGGAAATCGAGGTGAGGCCCCGATGCCAGTCCCGTAGCTCCAACATAACCAATTACCTCACCCTGTCTGACATGCAATCCTGCTCTGAGACCTGCCGCAAATTTCGATAAATGCATATAACTTGTCGTATAAACCGAGTTATGTTTGATCTTTACATAATTTCCTCCACCTGCCGGCTGATAGCTTTTTTGAATGACAACACCGTCTCCTATTGTATAAACCGGTGTGCCTGTCGCAGCAGCATAATCGACCCCATGATGCGGTCTGACAATACGCAGAACAGGATGCATTCTGTTATTTGAAAACCGGGAACTGATATGTGAAAATTTCAAGGGAGCCTTAAGGAACGATTTCCTCAGACTGTTCCCCTTCTGGTCGAAGAAGCTATCGCCATCTTCCTGGGTAAACCGGATCGCATAAAATTCGGTCCCACCCTGATTAAACGATGCCGAATAGATCTTCCCAATACCGATTGACTCGCCGTTTACAAAATCCTCATCAAAAATTACAGTAAATTTATCCCCCTTCTGAATGGCAAAGAAGTCGATGGTCCAGGCATAAATATCGGATAGCTGAACGGCTAACAGGGGGCTTATATTACTCTCTTTCATCGCATTCCAAAGAGAACTTGTGATTACCCCCGATGCGGTCTGTCTTTTCGAGGTAACCACATGCTTCCCTGCGGAAACTGTCAGAGAGCCGGTGAGTGAGTAGAGGTAATAATCAACATTATTATTCTCGTAGGCTAAATAAAGTGGCTTACGGCTGGCATCGGTCGAGTAAAATATCGTGTAACGGTTTCCCGCCCTCATTTTCCGGACATCAAAAACAGTGACCGAATTTTTTGCAAGCTGATCGACACTCTGAGCAGAGACACCCCTGTCAATAAGAATATCGGAAAGGTTCTGGTTCCTTAAAACTCTATTCTCTTCAATATGAAACGAATCGGCCTTTAAGCCATAGAGCATCTTGGGTTCAGGAACATGAACGACCAAATCTTCACCAAGGGGTGGGATCCTCTGAAAATATCGGATTGCAATAAAGGTCAGAATAAAGACTACCGATGCGATAACTACCCCTCTTATTATATACTTGCGGCGAATATTCATTGAGTATATTTAAAATGATGATCCGCTAAAGTAATGAATAATATAATAAGCGGAGCATTCGGGTGGCGCGGTTTTTAACCGCGGATTGTTTATCCCCTGGGCGAATGCAATTCGCCCGACCCTGATCTTTCATTCGGGACCCGCGGTTTGCAACCGCGATTAAAAAAATTAAAATGGGCGATTAAAAATCGCCCAACCCGGGTCCCGCGGTTTGCAACCGCGTTGAGATTATCCCAGGGGCAAGTGCAAATCGCCAAACCCGCACCATGTGCCAGGCCAAAGGGTCCAATCAGAAACCAGACCAGCGGCAACGGGATTTTTCAACGTGTATTTAATGGCATTATATAAATGAGTATCATCCCGAATAGTGGTATCAAAACTCTCCTTCTGCCATAAAACCCCTTGTCTATTCTCCGATTTGTTAATCCGGTTGGCTGAAAACCGCTTTACCGACTGTAAAACATCCTGCAGATAAACAGCTATCCCATTTTCATCTTTTTCCTTTACCTCAAAAACCCAATGTACGTGATTAGGCATAATTGTAAAACCGTAATTTACAACCTTTTTCCCATCCCAAAATTTTAACGACTCGATAAGTATTTCAGTATTCGCTGGCTTTGATAGATTGATAATAGGATTTCTCTCAGCACCCAGCAAATCATCAAAAGCTTTAAGGTATTTCTTTCTTACGAGGTAATATTCTCTTTTAAGATTCGCCAGTTCAGATGGATGATTCTCTTCTCCCGGGTTCTGCGTCCGGGTCCCGCGGTTTGTAACCGCGCTGGGATTATCCTGTGGCGAATGCAATTCGCCCGACCCATCGCCCGACCCATTTTCCCCACCCAGTGCTAAAATTTGCGATTTCAGCATCTCCAATTTTAAAGTGTAAGTGTGCAGTGCTTTAGGTGGCACCGCATCTTTTAAACACCAGGTTACGAAATAGGCTTGTCCAGGTTGCTGAAAATGGGGAAGATAGTGACGGTAAAATTCTTTCTTTTCCATCCTGGTGAATTTTGCATAAAGGAAATATACGAAAAATTCAGGATAATAAAACGGCGAATGCAATTCGCCAGACCCGGGTCCCGCGATCGGGTCTCGCGGTTTGCAACCGCGTAGAGATTATCATGGGGCGATTAAAAATAAACCGACCCGGGTCCCGCGGTTTTCAACCGCGCTTAGATTATTCCCTGGGCGAATGCAATTCGCCCGACCCATTCGCCACAACCAATTAATACTTCAACTTATCAAACCCCTTCCCGTAAACACCCATCACCTTACTTAACGATATAAACGCCTCAGGATCTATCTGTTTGATCTTCTGAAATATCTCAGGCGACTCTCGTTGCCGGACGACCGTCATAATCACTTTTACATTTTGCCGGGTATACCACCCTGTTCCTTCAAAAACTGTAAGCCCGCGCCGCGATTCCTTATTTATAAAATCTGCAATCTGTTCATACTTATCTGAAACGATAAACAGTTGTACCGATTGCTGGGCGCCTGTCAGAAAGGCATCTATCGAATAGGAGACCACCCACATGGAAACATAGCCATAGACCAGCTTTTCGGCGGAGCGTAGTACGAGAAACGAGGAGGCAATGATGATCACATCACAATACATGATTATCCGTCCTGGACTGATATTGCGATATTTATTGATAATCATGGCAATAATATCAGTCCCTCCGGTGCTTCCCCCTTCGTTAAAGATCAGGCCAATACCAACGCCTCCAAGGATTCCGCTTAGAACAGAGGACAAAAACATATCTTTCAGAATCGGCTCTGTTACAAACCGTTGCATTACAGTTAGCAAAATGGCGATAATCGACATGCTGAAGATGGTCTTTATCCCAAAATTGACCCCCAGCACTTTAATTGCGATCAATACAAGGAAGATGTTTATAATAAAATAGGTATATCCGGTCCCAAATCCTGTAGCATAGAAAATTAACATCGAAATTCCGGTCACACCACCCCCTGCAATTTTCAGGGGAATAAGAAAAGCGGTTATTCCAAAGGCATAGAGCGCCAACCCAATCACCATCACCGTATAAGAACGGATTTGCATTAACAATTTTGAACTCATAATTAAAAGCCGGTTTTTGCCGCAAAAGAATAAATTATAACCCTTTAAAAAGCTGAGATATAACAGATTTTATCCGTTTTTGGAAAATTTATCTTTTTGTTCCATTATTTTAAATCAGGTAACCAAATTTAACACTATTTTTGGAACCACATTATTCATAATTTTATGGAACAATGTATTATAACCGATTCACGTCAAATCTAATAAGAAACATACATAACAAATTAATCTCGAAATGAAAATTCATGAATATCAGGCTAAAGAGATTTTAGCACGCTATGAGATACCGGTAACAAAAGAAATACTCTGTTATACTACGGCTGAGGTTGAAACAGCTGCGGAACAATTAGGATACCCCGCAGTCGTAAAAGCCCAGGTTCTTACCGGCGGCAGAGGTAAAGCCGGCGGTGTAAAACTGGTGCGTAATGCAGAACAGGCAACTGCCGCTGCCGGGCAGATTCTTGGCATGAATATCAAAGAGTACACCGTAGAAAAAGTACTTGTTGCAGAAGGGGTCTCCTTCGTAAGCGAAATATATGTCGGTCTGACGATCGACAGGAATACAAAATCCGCCGTATTTATGGCAAGTAAAGAGGGTGGTGTTGAAATTGAGGAGGTTGCCAAAGATAATCCTGAAGCCATTCTCAAATTTGCCGTTGATCCTGATCTTGGGATGGCTCCGTTCTTTGCCCGTAAAATTGCATTTGCCTTATTTGAGGATGTCAGATTGGTTAATCAGGCCGTTGACCTGTTTACAAAACTTTATAAGGTATTTATTGAAACCGATGCCTCACTGGTCGAAATCAATCCACTGGTGATCACCTCTGACGGTAAACTTCTTGCCCTGGATGGTAAAATGACTTTTGATGACAATGCCCTTTTTCGCCAACCTGAAATTCTGGCGCTTAACGAGCCCTCTGAAGATGAGAAAAAAGAGATCGATGCCAAAGATAAAGGGCTCTCCTATATCCGTCTCGATGGTTCAATTGGTTGCATGGTCAATGGAGCAGGACTTGCAATGGCTACGATGGACATGATTAAGTTATATGGCGGCGAACCGGCAAACTTTTTAGATATCGGTGGAAGTTCTAACCCTCAGAAAGTAATCGATGCAATGAACCTGATCATTTCAGATAAAAATGTAAAGGTTGTGATGATCAATATCTTTGGAGGTATTACACGTTGCGATGATGTGGCCAAAGGGTTAATTGCTGCACTTGAACAAATAAAAATTACGATCCCTATCGTGATAAGGCTCTCAGGAACCAATTCGAAAGAGGGTCTCGAAATTTTAAAGAGTGCCAATCTTCCAATAGTTGAAACAATGAGTGAGGCTGCAGAGAAGGCGATTGCTCTCAGTGTCGATTTTTTAAGATAATCTAATAAAGCAATAAATATGAGCATTTTAATTAACAAGAATACAAAATTGCTGGTTCAGGGAATTACAGGCCGGGACGGTGGTTTTCACACCCAAAAAATGATCGATTACGGAACTAATATCGTAGGCGGTGTCTCTCCGGGTAAAGGGGGACAATCGGTTCATGGTGTTCCCGTATTTAATACAGTAGCTGATGCGATAAAAGCGACAGGTGCCAATACTTCAGTTATTTTCGTTCCTGCTCCTTATGCTGCTGATGCAGCCCTCGAAGCTTCGGAGGCAGGTATTGAACTTGTAATTATTATATCAGAGGGTGTTCCAACACTCGATATGGTCAGGATAACCCCTTACCTTAAGAAAAAAGGGACTAAACTGGTGGGAGCAAATTGCCCTGGATTAATCTCTCCGGGTGAAGCAATGGTCGGAATTCTTCCGGGCGGCATCTTTATGAAGGGAAATATCGGGTTGATGAGCCGCAGCGGAACATTGACCTACGAAATGGTTTATCAGTTAACCCACAGCGGATTAGGTCAAAGTACATGCGTCGGAATCGGTGGTGACCCTGTTGCAGGGCTCTATTATGAGGAGTTACTCCAGATGTTTGAAGAAGATCCGGAAACAGATGCAATTGTATTAATTGGCGAAATTGGCGGCGATGCTGAGGAGCGGGCAGCACAATATATCAAAAAGCATATTACAAAACCAGTTGTTGGATTTATCGGAGGCCTTACTGCCCCTCCGGGAAAACGAATGGGTCACGCCGGGGCAATCATCTCCAGCGGAACAGGAACAGGTGCCGAAAAAATTGCAGCCTTCGAAGCGGTGGGAGTGCCAGTGGCAAAACAACCATCCGAAATTCCGGAACTACTAAAAAAACTACTGAAAATTTGATTGTAATTGAAAAGGAAGAAAAGAAAAAGATAGATTTAATTTACAAAAACCCGGTTAATGCCGGGTTTTTTATTGTTGTTTGTTGTAGAGCCGTAGCGCACTGCGGCTCTACAACAAACCCATTTTTATTAACCCGTGCATTTTAAGAAACTCAACTCCTCCATCAAAAATCATTTGGATGCCGATCGTTGCTATAATTAAACCAATGATCCGGATAAAGGGTGACAAGATATTGAGTCTTATCATCACATCTCCAATCTTCTTTGCAAAAAGCATAATGATAAGGTTAACGCCAAGAGCAGCAAACACGGCAATTATAGTCACCAGAGATCCATACTGTGCCGGGAAGGTTACTGTTGCTGTAATGGTTCCGGGACCTGCAATCATTGGAATTGCAATTGGAACAGAGGATATATCCTGAATCCGCATATCTTTCCCGATATTGATCAGGACACCCTGATGCAATGCAATCCAGCCACTGTATACGAGAACCATTCCGCACGTTACGCGAAACGAATAAAGCTGAATTCTGAAGACATAGGTAAAAATCAGGTTCCCAAGAAAAAGGAACAGCAGCAGAATGATGAAGGCTGTCAGGGATGATTTAATTGAAACATAGCGCAACTCACTGTCATTCAGCTGCCCCTTGAGCGAATTGATCAGAAATATTTTCTGAACGGGATTGACTAGCGCCAACAGCGTAATGAAGGCACTGATAAAATAGGCTGTATTAAAGGAAAAGATCGTTTCGGATAGAATCATAATTTGCAGAAACGTGTCAGCTTAGAATACCGAATCGATTATTTCCTTCACCTCCTCAGAGGCTGCAAAAACAACCTCGCGCGTATTTGCAGGTAAACCAGCAGACAATCCCGCACCATCGAGGTATGCAACATACGTCTTATCGTCCTCCTTGAGATAAACCGAAATCCGGCAAGGCATAATAACTGAAACGATCCGCTCATCGCTGCGCTCCAGCATCTGACCCGAATACTCAGGCTTACAAACCTCAAGAACTTTTACTGACCTCACAGCTTTACCCGATTTTGCCAGGGATGCCTGAAGATCATGAGTCGCAGGGATCAGCCAATTACGACGCTCTGCTTCCTCTGTTAATAATAGAACAGTTTTATCGAAATCCCATGGACTTACTCTTTCGATAATTAATTGTTTTGTCTCCATCCTGAAGTTATTAAATATGTAAAGTTAACCCATTTCTGTGGCAATTACAATGATTTATGAAAGTGAATTCTACCCTTTATTCATTATAATTCCCATTTATTTTCGACTCGTTTTTAAACTATTCAGGTTATCTAAGCCTGTTAGTTTGCGAATGAGGGGTAGTGTGTGATCGCATTTACACTACCCCACATCGACGTAATTTATTTTTTGCCGGTATTAATCCCAAAAGGCAAATAAAGCGGACAAAAACTAACAAGACTTGTTAGTACAAACACCGCCGCCAATACAAGCAGTACAATTCCCAATACGCCCGCAATAACCCCGGTATAGAATAAAACTCCAATTACGACTGCAACCACGATCCGGATTGCCTTGTCAATAGTCCCCATGTTCTTTTTCATTTTCTCTTTTTTTTAGTGATTAATTATAATTCTCAGCTTTAACTTCTTATGTTGTTCTCTTCGTTTCTGAAGATCACATTATTTCGATAAAACAACCAGCTGATCAACCGATCTCCGGCTTTTAACTTCAGTAATAATCCGTAATCCAGACTCGCCTGCAAGATGATGGATTCCTCCGTCAGCCATATAGCTCCTGTAATTTCGGTAATGTTCTTTCCCTGCCAGAAATTCAATCGTTTTACTGATAAATCCGGATAAACCGGTTGGCCGGGGAAACAGGTAGTCACCGATAATTATCTGATCGGCAATCTGAGATGCATCATTTAAAAGTTTGATCCGCTCTTCTTTATTGACTTCGTGAATAACATAAGTCAGAATTGCATAATCAAAAGGTTTCTTACCTCCATACTTTGTGTCACTAACGTTGAGATGTTGAAACGAGATTTTATCATTAGGTAGTCTTTGCAGCAATATTTGCGCCCTGTCAATATTACGTTTTGACAGGTCAATCCCTAAAACCGATGCGCAATGCCCGCCCAAAGCAAATGCCAGCCGTCCCGTTCCGCAACCGATATCTATAACTGTTGATTGAGGAGCAATAAGCCCTTTTATTTGAGCGAATAACTCATCCTGATTGGGGGCAATGATCCTGTCGTAGAACCACCCGTCATACCAATGATTTTTATTTTCGGCCATCGTTGTTGTTGATTTTTAGGTTCGTCTCCGGATAAAATTATAGTTGTTGTTTTAAAATGCCAGCCAGCTGACTTTTACTTACAACGCCCGATTGCCTCCAGACGATTTGTCCACTCTTAAAAACAATCAGGGTAGGAACACTCTGAATGCGATACTGACCAGCAACCACCGGGTTCTGATCGACATCAATTTTTATGACCCGGACACGCTCCCCATATTCTGCCGCAACCTCCTTTAGAATGGGGGACTGTGCTTTACAGGGGCCGCACCATAAGGCATGGAAGTCAACGATGACCGGCTTCGTGTCGTTTATGATTGATTCAAAAGTTGCTTTCATGGATATATCGTATTTAGGAGGATTGCAGGGCAAGTGCACTGAAATTAATATGCTGCATGATGTGGCATTAAAACTCCTTTATTACACTTTTAAATTGACTTTAAAGTTTCAAAGGTGCAGAGCACCGTTTATATTTGTAGAACTGGAATAAATTGTATTCGAAGCAGGTACAGCGCACCGCAATATCTTCTTTGATGATATGTTTAAGTAGGAATAATATTTCGGTACGCTGTACCTCCAAACAACGGTAGTTCATCTTTTCTACAAATCTTGCGGTACGCTGTACCTTTTTCGATTTGCAGATTCGTTCTCTACTTGATCAGATTCTTTCCAATCTCCATCTCCAGCTCTTTCCCATGCAGGTTTTTTGCCAGAATGACACCCTTACCATCAATTAAAACGTTGAATGGCAATTCCTGAATGTTGTAAGCCTTGGCAACCGGAGATCTCCAGAATTTCAGATCGCTTACCTGGATCCAGTTGATTTTATTTTTAGTTATAAAAGTTTCCCAGTTCGGTTTTTTTGCTTCCAGTGCAACTCCATAGATTTCAAAACCCTTCCCATTAGTAAACGAGGCAAGTTTGTATTTTTTGTACAACCGTGCTAAATCAACCTGCTCCTCAACGCACGGAGCGCACCAAGTTCCCCAGAAGTCAATCAACACTAATTTACCTTTTAAGGAAGATAAGGTAATTGTATCCCCTTTAGTCGTGGTTAGCTTTATCTCAGGAGACTTATTCCCAAGCACAAGACCGGTTGGCTGGGCCATCAAGGCAGAATGAATACCACCCATTAACAGCAGCGCGAAAGCCAATGCAAAAATTCTCATAACTAAATGATTAATAAATTATTCCGACATAGGATAACCCTTGTCAATCCAGTCAACCTTTACATTTTGAGGCAGGTTTAACAATTTGTAATTGGTGAATTGCATGCTTTTTAAAAGTTCCATGGCGGGCCTGACATTGGGGCATCTTGAGAACGGGCAGCATCCGCAATAAACTACAATCTGAGAATTTTTTGGCAGTTTGCCAAGCTTTTGCTTTAATGTATTGAGGTTCTCAGCCCGCATCGCAGGTCCGATATCGATAGAACCTTTGACAATTGCCTGCATGCCGATACTGTAAATAATTGGCTGGGCAGCTTTGGGATTATTCAAAACTTTAGCAAGATCAGCCGGAGCCAATAACTGCTGCGGTGTCCACGGATCACTCTGACCCTGGCAGGAAAATTCAGTGGTTGCAAACACCGAAGTTACAACTAAAAGAAGTAAAAATGTTAAAGATTTTGTTTTCATTATTTGTAATTTGTTAATAATTAATACTCTGATCTTATATTTTATAGGTTAAACTGCCATTGGGGCAGGAGGCGACACACTCCAGACATTTGGAGCAGGTGTAACTGCTTCCCGGTTTTTCAAGCACAGGTTTATAAAGGCTATATTTCTGCGGTTCCATCGCTACAATGTAGCACTTCTTATCGCAAATTCCACAATTTTTACAAGTGTCTTCATTAAGTTTAATCCTGAAAATTGAATATTTATTCAGGTATCCCGAGATCCATGCGATTGGGCAACCTACTTTATGGTACTGGTACATCTGCCTGATCTTTCCGTCAGGGCTCAACCCCATCAGCATCTCCATGATTAATCCCATCGGGCAGACCCACCGGCAAAATACCTTCCCGAAGACCACCCCCATCACTGTACCTGCAGCCAGAATATACCAGAGCGAAATATGATATTCTGAAATAGCAAGGTAGAGAGAAACACCTAAAACCGAAAGGATAATCATCCGGCTATTGACCAGAAATTTAAGTACGTTTCTCATCCCTATTAATTATAACCCAGGTAACCGTGGGAATTTCCCCACTTTGGTGAGCTTTGAATAGACTCCCCAACCTTTTTTCATCCAGTGCCCTACAACAGGCATAGGGATAATAAACGCCTTTGTACCATTTCTGAAAACAAAGGCAGCCCCATCACCCGTATCCATCACACATAAAATATTCAGATGCTCCTGATACCCTTTCCGTTTCGGTGTTCCATTTTCCATGCCGAGGATATTAAAAGCGGCGTTGCGCCCCATTAGTTCAGCAATATGGCCCTGCTTGGCTATCCATTCCGGCCCTTCAAAGGCTGCAATATCGCCAACGGCAAAAATATTCGGGTAGCCATTTACCTGGCAAAAATTATCGATCTTAATAAATCCACCTTCGGATAATGGGAGATCTGATTCTTTCAATAAAACGGGACCTGCACCCGCGGCGATAAACATCGTAAAATCGGATTCCAGTTTTGAATCATCTTCAAAAACAACCCCGTCACTTTCGAACTCTTTAATCTTTTTACCGAACCTCTTATTGATCCCATATTTAGTAAACATCTTATCGAGCATTACCAGCGCCCCCTTGCCCATTCTTGCCCCCGGCTCATCCATCGGGGCAAAGAAGGTAAGCTCAAAATTCTGCCTGATCTTTTTACTCTTCAGGTAATTGTGAATGTTAAACATCAACTCAAAGGCAGGGCCGCCACGCACGGCTGATTTCTCTTTCGGATTTCCACCAAAACCCATGGCAATCCGCCCCTCCCCTTTTTGAACCAATGCATCAATTTTAGCACGGATCTCCAGAGCCATTTCAGGCTTAGCACAGATTGACAAGGTGTTACTAATTCCTTTATGAACCATCTTCTCAGAACCAAAGGCAACCACTAAATAATCAAAGCTTAAAGTATGATTTTCACAGATAACCGTATTTTCACCACCCTTAATCTGACTAACTTTATCAACGATCAGTTTAAAAGGGTACTTTTTCTGAATGTTTGCGATTGGAACCTTCACATCGTCTAACTCCTTCTTATGGACCGGAATCCAGATAGAGATCGGAAAGAGATAGAGATAATCCCTCTCAGAAACAAGCGTCACATTAAAATTACCGCTTTTCTGCAATTCGATGGCTGTTTGAATGCCCGCAAAACCACCTCCTAAAATTAAAACTTGTTTCATTTTGAATAAATATTGGTCCTTTGAATAATCCGTTCTTTAATAATTTTATCTGCGCATCATCATCTGCATCAATCCCCCACCATTTTTTACATTTGTAAAACCAAACTGTTGCAGCACCCGCTGACCGTAACCCGATCGTGCCCCGGAAGCACAATAGAGCGTGATCTCTCTGGACTTACTACCCAGTTCACCAATCCGATGCTGAAGTTCATCCACCGGAATATTAATTGCCCCTGGGTAAGCACCCCCAGAAAATTCCTCTGTTGAGCGGACATCTACAATGATTGGTTCATTTGAAACTGTTGGTGCAACAGGCTTTGTGGTTCGCTGGGCCATCATTGCCGCGATACCACCGCCATTCCGAACATTGGCGTAACCTATCTGAGCCAGCATCCGCTGGGCATAAGCCGAACGGGCACCCGAGGCGCAATAAACTACGATATCACGTGATTTATTAGTTCCCAGTTCACCATACCGTTCCATTAATTCATCAAGCTCAATATTTACCGCTCCAGGGTAAGCGCCTGATTGAAATTCATGTGGAGTACGCACATCGACAATAATTGGGGAATTATCAGCAACCGCCTTTTCTGTAGTCTTATCTGCTTCCTTTGATACTTCTTCCTCTAACGTTTTCAGCACAACAGGTAAGAGATCTATTTTCAAATGTTTAAATCCAGTCGTGCGTGCCTGCCGTTGTAAGGAGGTATGCCCTCCCGAAATATTGGTAACCTCTTTAAAACCTGCACCCAATAAGGTACGTAGCGCCTGATGCCCTTTTTTTCCGGTTTCATCGTAAATGATTACCGGATGACCGGCAGGTATGGTTTTGATTTGTTGCGGCAACACTTCAAGAGGTATGTGGACTGCACCCTTGACATGGCTTTTCTGAAAAGCAAAAACATCACGCACATCCACAAAGACGGGATTCTTTCCATCGATGAAATCATCCAGTTCAGTAACGGTAACCGAAGGGCTGAAACCCGAAATCCGGTTTTCGGCGGTGTAAGCCGCCATATTCACTGCGTCATTTGCCGTTCCAATTGGGGGTGAATAGGCAAAATCAATATCTGCCAGATCACTGATCGTCAATTTTGCCGCAGTTGCAGTTGCTATTACATCCAGTCGTTTATCTGCACCTTTATATCCGGCAGTCTGACCACCGAGAATAATTCCTGTATTGCGGTCGTAAATCAGCATTGTAGTAACCGTTTCGGCACCGGGATAATAAGAAGTATGGTGTTCCTTATGGACAACGACTGCATCTGCATCCATTCCGGCAGCGCGGGCTTGCTTGAGCGAAAGCCCGGTAGTTCCTGCCACAGCTTCAAAAACGCGAACCACTGAAGTTCCAATGGCCCCTTTATAATTGTGATTTCCGCCAAGGGCATTTTCAGCTGCAATACGACCCTGACGGTTTGCAGGTCCAGCCAATGGAATACGGACTTTCTTACCATTCACGCGGTGTTCAATTTCAACCATATCTCCAGCGGCAAAAATATCTGGATCAGAGGTCTGTAATTGTGAATTGACCAGCAAACCACCCGCTTCCCCAATTTCGAGTCCCGCCTCTTTTGCAAGCTGGAGTGTTGGGCGAACACCTATCGAAAGGAGGACCATATCAGCTTCAAGGATCTTTCCATTGTCCAGTTTTACCGAATGGGGCATGATCTGGGTTACTCCTGCGCCGGTATGGATACCGACACCATATGAAAGGAGTTCATTCTCAATATATCCGGCAGTCTCAGCTTCCATAAGGGCCATTACATGAGGCATCATCTCAACCACATTTACTTTCAGACCTCGTTTAACCAAGGCCTCAACCATCTCAAGACCAATGAATCCGCCACCAACGACTACTGCCGTTTTGGGTTTTTTCTCGTTCAGATGGTATGAGATCTTATCCATATCCTCAAGCGTCCAGAGGGTGAAGACATGATCAAGATCTGCTCCGGGCAAGGTTGGCGTAATGGGCCGGCCACCCTGAGCCATGATTAGCTTTGTATATTCAAAAGTCTTCTGCTCTCCGCTACGTGTGTCCATGGTTTTCACCTGATGAGCCATCCTGTCAATTGACGATACAATGGTATGGATGTGTACTTCAACATCGTACTGTTCTTTAAAGCTTTCGGGGCTTTGGAGGATCAGTTTCGACCGGCTCTTGATATCCCCCCCGATAAAATAGGGTAACCCGCAATTCGCAAACGAGATATCCGGTCCCGCTTCAAGCATGATGATTTCAGCAGTCGGCGAAATACGTCTTACCTTTGCTGCTGCTGTTGCTCCGGCGGCAACCCCACCAATGATTATAATTTTTTCCATGTTCTTATTTTAGTCTCTTATAAATCTATTTTGTTACCTATTCCCACTCATTAAAAACGACCTTGTCATTATGAATCCATATACACCATAAAATTGAGACGCACGGCCGTGCGTCTCTACAACCTAGCCCTGATTGAACTTCTATCCAACCTTTGCAATCTCTTTTAATAAAAATTCCTTTGATTTGATCCCAACGAAACGGTTTATCTCAACACCGTTCTTAAAAAGGATTAAAGTTGGAATACTGCGCACCTTAAATTTTTGGGCGAGCGATTGAAATTGCTCAATATTTACTTTTCCAACCTTTGAATTTCCAGAAAGGTCGGAGGCGACATCATTTAAGACAGGTGCCATCATGCGACAAGGGGCGCACCAGGTGGCCCAAAAATCAACTAATACTACCTTATTTTTAGTCTGCTGCGTAAAATTTTGTTCTGTTAGCGTCAAGACGTTCGCATGGTCAGCGACCAATGGGGTATTCTTTATTTTCGCCATCGCGATGTAGCGGAAAATGATAAATGAGGTGATTAAAACGCCTATTACAATTAATGTTGTTTGCATATTACTTTTTATTAAATTTCTATTGGTTGTTTTTGTTTATTCCAGCTACTTTGAGGCACCCAGACCTGGTAAAGCTCCAAAGCAGATCACGCAAAATGAAAAGCTTACCATTGAAAGGCATTACCACCGGAAGGCGTCACGGTCAGCCCCATCCAGGTCAAAAGTTCTAATAGTAACATCAGATTTAAAATCACATCCGAACTGAAATGAATCACGAATACTCAAATCATGAAAAACTGCCTCCTCGCTATCTGATGCGGCAAACTCTTTGTCTAAAATGTCCATTATTTGCATTTTGGATTGAATTCCCGATGTGGCTTTAACCACTTTCCCATTTTTATAATAAACATTATATGGGATTTCTGTGAAAATACTAAATTCAGGTAGATTGCAAACCGTATTCAACCCGGGATTATCATATTCCAGATCATAGAATGTCACGTTTGGATACTCAGCTTCCAGTTCTTCTGCAATCCGATAAACAGCGATACTCCCGGGATCCATGCGGCCCCAAATGACCATACTATTCTGACCTCCGTTAATAAGTTCAACATGCTGAGCCGCGCTTTCGATATGTTTCAGATTTGTGTACAACATGGCCTTTCTGTTTGTGAATTATTTATTACAAAACTACTTACTTTACTAAAGCAGATAAAAATCCGAAGGTTAAAGCAAAGCGGTTCCTGAATTGAACTGCGACAACTTTTTTATTGATTTAGAAAATTCAAGTAAATTAAACCTTCATTCGTAATAAGCTGATTTATAGCTATATTCCAGTTATTTATTTTACTAATATACACTTTCGTATTTTAGTAATGCACAACATTGCTTTAAATGGAAATGGGTTTTTATCTAAGAAATAACTTAATGAGGACAATTCTTGAACCAGATAGCGACTTTATCTGCGACATCCAGGCCCCCTGTTTTCAAATGCTTTCACTGTTTTGTTTAACTTTGTCTGTTAATTGAGAAATAAGTATATGAAGACTATTCTTGAAACGGATAATGGCTTTATCTGTGACATCCAGGCGCCCTGTTTTCAAATGCTCTCACCCGAGGAGGTGGAACTGGTGCGGGAAAGCAAGACGCAGGTGCGGTTTCGCAAAGGTGACCATCTGACCAAGCAAGGTGCCTTTGCCTCGTATGTTTTATTTATAATCAGTGGTCTTGCCCGGCAATATGTGGAGGGTGAGCGGGATTATAATCTCAGGATTATCAAACCGGGCGAATTTGTGGGTCTTTCGGCAGTATTCACAAAAAACACATTTAACTATTCATCGATTGCATTGACCGACTGCCAGGTTTTTTTGATTGAAAAAGATGCCATCACCACCGTGATGAAGCAAAATGGAATGTTTGCCTTTAATATGGTGAAACGGTACAGCGATCAAAATTCAAACCTTTTCGATACGCTAAGGACAGTGATTTATAAACAGATGAACGGGCGCATCGCAGAAACGCTCCTTTATATCGATGAATTCAAACCTGAGAATCCAGCAATTTTTCAATTACTTTCCAGAAAAGACATTGCCGATTTTGCAGGTATTTCGACCGAGAGTGCCGTGAAATTGCTTAAGAGTTTTGAAAAAGACGGACTGATTGAACTGCATGAGAAAGATATCCTGGTTATTAACCGAAACGGGTTGGTTGAAATAAGCAGGAAAGGGTAGTATAATAATAAATTAGAACACTGATAACACTGATTTTCTAATAATCAGTGAAGATCTGTAAAATAAGTGTCATCTGTGTTCCTTATTTATTAATAAACATGCGACTCTGATTGAATCTCCTCAATATCCATTTTTTTGTTGTCGATTGATCGCCATGCATAAAAGATATAGGCAATCACAAATGGAACCATTAACGACACATAGCTCATCACGGTTAAGGTGTAATGACTCGATGAACTATTCTGAATCGTTAAGGAGCTCTGCAGATCAAATGTCGATGGGTAATAAGCTGTATTATTAAATCCTGCCAAAAGCAGCAATGAAAAAACTGTAAGAATGGTCCCGATTCCCGAAAGCCAGATCCCTTTGGTTCCGCACTTTACAAAACAGGTAAGCGGCCGGATGATTCCCACCAGTACCATTGCAACACCCAGTAGCAAAAGAACAGCCACAACAGGCATTGCAATCAGATTATGAAAATATTTGAACGACTCCATGGAAACGATGCCTGTTGCAGGATCAACTGCAAACCCTGAAGATAACATCAGCCAGATTACAAATGTGAGGAAGAAAACAACAAATGGGATGGCATTATATAGCAGGTGTTTCTGCACCCTGACCATAATCTCAGTATTTCGGACTCTGTTCATAAAATAAAGTAAAGCCAAAACCCTTGACAAAAAGAAGACTGCTAATCCCAAACTCAGATTTTGGAGATTGAATGCCGCTTCCAAACCATTTGCGAGCCCCTTCCATTCTGAAATTATTGGCATTTTATTTCCGGTGAGCAAGGTCAGATTCATTTTGTCGACTGAAAATTCGGAGCCGGTAAAAAAAGTTGCGACCGCAGTACCAATCAGGACCGTACCCAATAAGCCATTGATAAACAAAAGGGTTTCAT
The DNA here is from genome assembly GCA_903918045.1 of uncultured Bacteroidia bacterium. GTDB lineage: Bacteria > Bacteroidota > Bacteroidia > Bacteroidales > Prolixibacteraceae > JAAFHB01. Next base: position 35,228 of record CAIXCY010000143.1, on the reverse strand, counting down.
AGGTTCGTTTCCCCAGAAAATTATTGGGTTTCTGACGGTATTCATACGAAACAGCCTGAACAACAAATGCAATCAGAATCAGCATCCAGACCCAGTAAGCTCCCCCAAAACTTGTGGAGTAAAACAGTGGAAACGAGGCGAAGAAGGCTCCGCCAAAGGTAACCAGTGTTGTGAAGGTAAACTCCCATTTTCTCCCAAGAAGATTAACTAAAATAGTCCGTTCGTCCTCTGTTTTGCCAAGGGTATAAATAAGGGTTTGACCACCCTGAACAAACATCAGGAAAACGAGAATTGCTCCAAGCAGCGATACGATGATCCACCAGTATTGCTGAAGCAGGATATGTGAAAATGTTTCAAACATGATTCATATTTTTAAATTGTTTATAGCTAAATTTCAGAAGATTCAGGAGCAGGTCCTTTTTTGATCTGCGAAATCATAATCTTAATTTCTGCAATCAGCAAACCGGTAAACAGCACAAAGAAGAGCCAGAAAGTGATTTGAACCGAAGCAGGCTGTATTTGGGAAACGGCCGCAATGGTGGGTAAGATATCCTGGATCACCCAGGGTTGACGCCCCACTTCGGCGACTATCCAACCCAGTTCAGAGGCAATATAAGCCAAAGGAATTGTCCAGAGTGCCGTGTAAAGGATAAATCGTTTTTTCTCAAGTAAATTCTTTCGAATCAGAATCAAAACAACCAGTAACAATGCAATAAAATGGAATCCCAAACCAACCATAATCCGGAACGAATAAAAAGTTAACGGGATATTGGGGATCAATTCATGCTCATCCCTTCCTGCATAATAACCGTAACCAAAATAGGGGTAATTAATTTCAAAACTGGCCAATGAGCTCTTTGCAAGTGTATCGTTATTGGCCTTTTTAGCATTCCTGTAAGCCGCAAGCGATTGGATGGCAATCTTCCCCTTCTCGCTTTTCTCCTTAATGGATAAAATATTCCGCTCGGGATTCCCATGAACAAGATCTTTAATGCCAGGCACATACGCATTTGGATCCAGAAAAGCCATGTAAGAGAGCATGTTTGGAATCTCTATTTCAAACCGAAAATCCTGTTTTTTATGTAGCGTCTCTTTACTATCCTCTTTAAGTAATCCTATGGCAACAAGTGGCGCACTCTGCTGTCCGACATACAGGTTTTCCATCGCGGCAAATTTCATAGGCTGGTACTTCGCCATATTCCGGGCCGATCCGTCGCCGGTAACTATTGTTAAAAATGATGCTGCCAGACCGAAGATTGCTGCAATCTTCATGCTTCGTTTTGCAAATAACTGCTCTCTGTTTTTAAGCAGAAACCAGGCGCTTACGCCAACAACAAAGATGGCAGCCAAAATATAGGCTGAAAAGACAGTATGCAGAAACTTATTTATGGCAACGGGTGAAAACAGGACATCCCAGAAATTGACCATCTCGTTGCGGGCCGTGTCGGGATTAAAACGCATCCCGGTAGGATACTGCATCCAGGCATTTGCTACAAGTATCCATAGCGCTGAGAGGTTTGAGCCAATTGCCACAAGCCAGGTTGAGGCCAGATGAAACCGCTTACTAACCTTATTCCATCCGAAAAACATCACGGCAATAAAGGTACTCTCCAGAAAGAAGGCCATAATCCCTTCGATGGCCAGCGGAGCGCCAAAGATATCCCCAACAAACCACGAATAATTGGACCAGTTAGTGCCAAATTCAAATTCCAGAATGATGCCGGTAGCCACCCCTATGGCAAAATTAACGCCAAAAAGGGTCATCCAGAATTTGGTAATCCGTTTCCATTCAGGATTCCCCGTCCGGTAATAGAGGGTCTCCATAAATGCAATAATAAACGAAAGTCCCAGCGTCAGCGGGACAAAAAGCCAATGGTAAAGCGCCGTTAGGGCAAATTGTGCCCGCGACCAATCAACAAGCGAAAAATCAATGTGTTCCATCCTCTTTTATTTAGTTAATTGTTCTATAACATAATTGCTGCGTTCAGCATCTGTCTTAAAATGTGTCTTTAAAAAATCGGGAAAGAAGAAAAGTTTCAACACTAAAAACATCAATATTAATTTTATGATAATGATTAGCCACAGCCTTTTCCCAACGGTCATCCCTCTGAAGCCCTGGTAATAGAACTGGAAAATATTTTTAAAAATTAGTTTCATATTCCGGAACTAAGTAATCGGAAAGGTATAATGTACTAAAATAAAATTCATATTTAACATTTTCGATCCCTCTAAATCTTCCCAAACGGCAGACATTTTGTATTCATAATGAAATGCTTAGAGGCTGTATCAAAAGTAATAAATTTAACCGCAGAGGATCGCTAAGCATTAAAATAAAGCAGAATATCTCTGCGTAACTTTGCGCCCTCTTTGCGTTTCTCCGCGGTAAAAACACTTTTGATACAACCTCGTCAAACGAAGAAAAATAAATTCGACATTATTTAGTCCTTCACAGTTCTGTAAAAAAGTCTCCCTGTTACCAGCAACCCGGTAAAAACAAAGAATGCAAAAAGAAGGCTACTGGCAGCAAGTTGCATCCCTCCCGAGATAATATGTCCGCTTGTACATCCGCCAGCCATTCGCGCTCCAATAATGATCAGAAATCCACCGACGAACGACCAGATAATTCGTTTGTATTTAGAGTCACCCTTATATTTTTTCCAATTCTGATGGATTAGAACCACTTTAAAATCCTTTCTGATCACGGAGAGCACCAGACCTGAGAAAAATGAACCAGTCAGAAATATGAGTTCCCATTGTCCGGGACCTTTAATTTTGAAAAAGTAATCGTTCACCGTGGTTCCCGTAATTAAGTCGCTCACATAGGGATATGCGGTTGAAGCACCCAGTATCCGGTCAGTTACGGCTGTCAGGAAAATAATACCATTGAGGATCGCTAAGGCAATTCCCGCATAAAGCCATTTAAAATCTTTTGTTTTTTCAAATCGATGGATCCAGAGGGAGAAGGCAATAAAGATTGTGGCAATCAGGAAAACAAGGATAAAAAACAGTGTCGTATTCCCGGCTAATGATGACCTTAGCGTGATATTTCCAAAATCAGGACCCAAAATTCCATGGAAAGAGGGCAAAAGAATTGTATATAAAAATCCGGCCACTAATCCACCCAAAATGCCAATTAAGGCGTCCAAAGAACCTTCGCCCAATGAAATGGGAAGTGTTCCCGGGCAGTAACCTAATATGGCCATTCCGGTTCCGAAAATAAGACCACCCATCATAATTCCACTAAGTATCAGTGGTTTTGTATGATAAGATGCAAATCCCAAGCCTATTTCAATACTGATTAAAATTGCACCAACACCAATTGCCACCAATATTGCCTTGATAACGGCAAAGTTTTTCAACATTGCGAGACCACTGATAGTATCAAATCTATTCAGTTTAGCATATTGCAATATGGCACCAAACAGGAAGCCTAAAAAAAATATAGTCATTATATTGAATAAATGAAAAATCGATAAGATGTTGATGAGTGTGAATTATCTGCCTTTAATTTAGTTCTTTGGCAATCGCTATTGCGGCAATCGTGCCATCAGAGACAGCCGTTGTAATCTGTCTGTATTTCTTGCTTATCACATCACCTACGGCAAATATATCAGGCATGCTGGTGCGCATATCCTCATCAGTTTTAATATAACCCCATTGGTCAAATGTGAGCTTATCCTTAAATAGCTGTACATTAGGTTTCATTCCGATAAAGATAAATACACCGTCACTCACTAACGTTTTAATCTCTTTTGTTTTAAGATCTTCAACCTCCGTGATTATCTTATCTCCGTCACGTTTAAACGACCGGGGTTCATGTTCGAGCATTGTGGTGATTTTGGGATTGGCCAGTAGCTTCTCCTGGGCTGTTTTATTGGCGGTAAGGGTATCAAACTGGTGAACAAGTGTGATCTTACTGGCGAATTTTGAGATAAAATCGGACTCCTCAACGGCTGAATTTCCCCCGCCGATTACAACGACCTCCTTATCGCCGTAATATTTGGCATCACAGGTGGCACAATAGGAAATTCCTTTACCCTTCAACTCTCTCTCGCCGGGTATCCCCATCAGGTTAGGAGAGGTCCCTGTTGCAATAATGATCTTCTTTGCCTTCACGGTTTCATACTCATCGAGGATCACCTCCCGTTTATCAAGGTCCACCTTCGATACATCGACAGCAACCTTGTAGGCCGTACCGCAAAGCTTGGTTTGCTCCGACATATTATGTGAAAGCATATAACCCGCCTGCGGCTCAATAAACCCCGGATAGTTCGATACCTCATGGGTTGTTGCCACATGACCGCCGGGTAATGCGATATCAATCAGCACTGTATTTATTTTGGCCTGGCAGAGGTAGAGCCCGGCTGTAAGACCTCCAGGGCCGGCTCCAAGGATCATCACATCATATTCGGATACTGAGGGTTTAATTTTATCGTGAATGATCGCTATTTCTTCTTCTGAAATTAACTGGTCAAGATTGGCAATTATATCTTTCCGTTTTACTCCTCCGGTTAAAACCTGGCCAACCTCTTTCCCATCGTCGAAAAACAGCAGTGTTGGTGACGATTTTACGCCCAGTTGATCGGCCAGTTCACGGTTTTGCTGGCGAAAGATCTTCAGAAATTTAATGTCATTACCGTACAATTTGGCCAGTGATTCAAATTTGGGGGCCAATGCCTCGCATGGAGGGCACTCTGAAGAATAAAAATCAAGAACGACTTTCCCACCCTTCAAAACTTCCTGTTCAAATTCGGAACTTACGATCTCTTTCATGTCTGTATAATTTTTAAAAAAAGTAATTGCACTTTTTCTAGTTTGTGCCGTAGGCATTAAATATTATTCTACAATTCTATTCATTAAAATAAGCCCCAAAACCCAGTTCGAGTAACTCCTTTATGGGTCGGCAGTCTGTTGAACAAATCGTTCCATGCGTATTCTTTGCCACTGACCCGCAACCGCCACCGCAGGCTAATTGCATACTGCATGCTTTGCATTCGGGAATTGAGGTCACGTCGCGCACCTCCCACATATCGACCAGATCTTTTTTGAGGGTGATCTCCGGATAAAAGGTACCTAATTCTTCGTCTGATTTACCTACAGTAGCCGTACAGGGATAAATTTTGCCGGTATAATCGAATGCCCATTCTGTTTTACAGGCAGGACAGGAGTCAAACAGCGGATCAGGCATGCTCTCATTCTCAGCAAGAAACTTCGAGATTGAATAGGCCGGTTTATAAAATTCGAGGATGTGAGGATTGGATTTCGTTAGGGCATACAACTCCTCATAGAGCGAAATACGACTAAAAAGCTTATTTTCTGCCGACTGGCAATGGTGTAATTCATAATTTCGGCCGATCTGGGTTTTGAAGAATGGGCTTGAACTCCACCCTTTATCACTGGCAAATTGGGCTAAATCAGAAAGGTTTCCAATATTCTCTTTGTCAATGACCATTCGCAAATTAACCGTGAGGTTATTTTCAAGGCAGGCATCAACACCGGCAACAATTTTATCGAAAGTCCCACCTCCCCCTTTAAGGAACCGGCGGGCATTATGAACCGAAGCGGTCCCATCCATGGTAATCTGAATTTCGCGGATGATTCCCTGCCGGAGAATATCGATGTATTCGACCAATGTATAACCATTGGTAACAAAACATACCTCAAGCCTGGCTTCAGTTGCCTTTTTAAGAAGGTAAGAAATACTCTCTTTCTGACGCGGAGAATTCATCAGCGGTTCACCGCCGAAAACGGTGATATATTTCCTCTTGCCGGCAAATTCTTTGCCGATATAATCGAAGAATGAATCGATGATTTCGGTTGTTAACTCCCCTTTCGAGGGGGCATATTCGTCCTGGTAACAGTAGGAACATGCGAAATTGCAGCTGTAATTGGGTACGAAAAACAGTTGGATCTCATCCTGATCACGGGTATCAAGAAAATCAAGATATTTGAGCCTGAAGAGTTTCCGCTCCTCGGCTTCATCAACGATGTAACCTTTCTCCTGTAATTCGACGGTTAAACGGTCGTCTGCAACAACTCCACCACTCTTAATTTTCAATACTTTCTCAGCATCCTCCGGTGTCAGAATATCAGCATTCCCGCTCAGGGAGTTGACAATGAAGAAATTGTCAGAATCCTTTATTTTGGAGAAAATATTGTGTTTAGAGAAATACATGCAACTATTTAACTAATAAAATATCACTTATAGCCTTGACCAATGTCTCTTTAGGCACAGCACCCATCGAAGCCTGAGGTTGCCCTTTAACAGGGATAAACAATAACGTTGGGAGACTTGAAATTCCCATGCTCTGCGCCAATGCTTGCTCCTTATCGGTATCAACCTTGTAAACGACTATTTTTCCGGCATACTCTTTCGCAATTTCCTCAACCCGGGGGGATAGTTGCCGGCAAGGGCCACACCAGGTTGCATAAAAATCAATGATGACAGGCAAATTCCCTTCGAACTTCCACTGCTTATTGACTTCGTAATTGAAAACCTTTTGTTTAAAAATTTCGTTGGTCATCACAATTACAGCTTCGGATTTAGGGGTTCCGCTGCTCTCTTTTGTTTTATCGGGATTCCCGGCGCTGCAATCACTCAAAAGTAGTGAAAAGCCAAGAGTTAATGACAGAATAATCGTTCTCATTTTATGATAAATTAAAGATTTAACATTTGCCATTGCTACACGGGCTTTTCACCAGAAAAAGACCCAGCATACTCCCATAAGCCGTGCTCATAAAAGGATTCCCGGTGATGGCACAACTGCCGGATGAGCATCCCACATAGTGATAATACAAAAATCCCCCGATACCTCCGAGGGCTATTCCCAAAAATGGTTTCCAAAAATTCGATGATTTAAGAAACTCTTTTCCTGTTGATGGCTTTTCCTTTACTTCCAAATTATCTTCCATAGTTTTGCTCCAAAATTGTTTGCGGCAAAGATATTAAAAGAATTATTATAAATCGCATTAGTAACACTTAAATCTCATTAGTGGCACTAATTTATTCAAAAAGCGAAAGTCAATCCGAAATAGCTCTACCAGCTAAAGGATCAAAACATCACCTGTGCGATGATAAAACAGGTGAGTCTTCAAATCGGCGCTCATCCTGGCATATTTTTCAACTCCTGTGCAATGGCAGGCACCAATTGATTCAGGTTTTAGAATCCGGAGGTAGTCAGAGATCTGAATGTATTGTTTGTTGGTACAATCTTTCAGATGAAAGCCGCCGAGAATTAAACCCACCGGAAGTCTGAAATGATTCGTTGCAGCGGTACAAATATTGGTGATACCCCTGTGGGAACAGGCAGTAACTATATTGATCTTCTCGTCCTTTTTAATGGCCAGAAAAAGTTCTTCGTCAAACTCGTCCTGAATAAATTTACCATCCACATTTATATTCAACCCTTTAAAATGAGTGTCATTTGAATTTACGATGGCTATATCAGGCATAATAAATACATCTTCAGCTATTTCTGTTATTTCTTCAACACAAATTAGTCTGTCGTTAAGAAGTTCCGGATTAAATAATGTACCAATAAAACGGCTTCGACCACTGAATTTGGGTGCGAACAAATATTTTTTGGCATAAACCTTAGCCTTGCTGTTTGCTTCAAGAAATGGGTAAAGTCCCCCGGTACGGTCATAATGTCCATGGGATAAAATCAGGAGGTCGATATCCTCAATACGAATCCCCAGAGTTTTGGCATTTTGAAGAAACATCCCGCTCTGACCCGTATCAAAAAGAATCTTTTTACTTTTGGTTTCTATATAGATAGCCAAACCATGTTCGGCGTACAATTCTTTCTTATAGACAAGGTTCTCAATTAATGTAACGATTTTCATTTCTGTTATTTACCTGAAATTGGGGGGAACAACGCATATTTTTAATTTTGCCCATTCTTATTTTCAATAGGTTATACTTCACCCCCAACTCCGCTGTCAATCTTTTCCAAGGCATTGGTAAAACATATCTGAATACAAAAGAAAGAGGAGTCACATTTACTCCCATCAAAGGTTACTTTCCCGTCCTGAAGATGCAAGGCTTCAGAAGGGCAAACAAGTAAACATGCCTGGCACGAAATGCAGTTACCTGCGATCCAGTTAACTCCTGATGCTTGCGACATACCCCTTATTTTAATGGTTCAATAATTCAATAATTGTATTTATCCTTTTTTCCGGGTCTTTTAATATGACCAGCTTAATTTTCATACTGTCGAAAAGTGATTTGACTTTTGCGCCAAACTCACCGGAAACTACTTTTTCAGCACCTTTGGATGCAATTAAGTTTGCAGAAGCCAGTCCAGCCCCTTCAATATTTTCAATGTATGGGTTGGGAATAAATTCGGTGGAGTGACTTACGGTGTCGTAAATGACGAAAAACGAACACCGGCCAAAGCGACTGTCTAATTTTGCCTCCGGGCTATTTCCTGTTGAAGTGATAGCAATTTTCATAGCTCATTAATTTCGTTAATTGCAATTATTGTTTCCTGATCCCTGATTAAAAGGTGCCCCCCTTCGAATCATCTGACATTTACAGGCGGGACAAATTTCATTTTTACATGGTGTTCCCGGGAGATGGACAGTTTCGCTTCCGCAGTTTGGACAAACACACCGATCCTCATTCACAGGATTTTGCGAATTATCGAAATATTGCTCAATATCCGTTGAACCGCAAAGGGTACATTGATCAATCTTCTGCCCCTTTTCGGTATGATTAAACCAACAGCCACAACTGTTGCACGAATACCATTCACTATCAAAATAGACTTTCCCACCTTCGAAAACAATCGTTCTTCCCTGCACAAATGCCTCCGCCACTTTGCGCCTGGCACTTTCATAAATACGGGTATAGGTGGGTCTCGAAACCCCCATGATTTGGGCGGCTTCAACATGGCCATGAAACTCAAAATCGCTCAAACGAATGGCTTCATACTCTTCAAAATTTATAACTACCGGATGGTTCTCTTCACTTATCCCCATAGGGCTGAATCCCTTAAAATGCGGGGGATTATTCATTCTGCGTATGCGTTTCGGTCTGGGCATTTTATAATGATCATTTGCTTGTTAAAATAATAATGAGCATTTGCTTGTTATTATTATTGCTATACCTTATATTTGTAAGAATTGATGAGTATTGAAATTTAAAAGCACTTAATACCTTCTTACTATGAAACAAATAATTTTACGGTTTCTGGTTTTTCTTCCGATTCTCCTTTTTATTGATTGGCTAATTATGGTTGTACTTGGCTGTATTTCAAATTATTGTAATGCCAGCGCCGCTTATTTTAACACATTTTATTCCTATTTCGGGATCATTCTGGTAATTAGTTCATTTGTATTACTTGTTGTTTTAATGTTTAAACATGGTATCCATCATGTTTAAACGGGAAAATAACAGTCGTTTATTAGTTGCCCCTAATTAATTCAACTGAAAAGTAATAATCCCCCGGTGGACTATTTCGCAAGTATAAAAATACTAAAATATACTTTCCATAAAAGTATTAAAATTAACTTCTGAGTGAGCTAATACTTATTCCTATTGTTTTTTTTTCGAATTTATAATTCTGTTATAATGCGATGTTCCTTTTCGCATCATCTGACAATTACAATCAGTGCATATTTCATTTCTGCATGGAATACCAAGTGATTTAATCTTTTCAAAACCACATTTTGGACAAACACAGATCTGCACTACCTTTTTTCGAGTTGAATTTTCTTTGTATTGTTCAATATCTGCCGATCCACACAAGGTGCAATTTTTTATAACCCCTTCTTTTTCAATCTGGTTAAAAAAACTCCCACAACCCCGGCAAGAATACCAATAGCTGTCGATGTGAACACTCCCACCCTGAAAAAGAAGGCTTTTCCCCAAAACAAATGTCTCGGCAATTTTGCGCCTTGCACTTCGATAAATTCGGGTAAAAGCCGGGCGAGAGATCTTCATTATTCTAGCCGCTTCAACCTGATTCAAAAGCGCCAAATCGCACAATCGAATTGCTTCATATTCTTCATTACTAATAATTATCGGATTCTTTATCGTTGGCATTCCAATTAGAGTAAATCCTTTGAATTTTGGGGAATTATTCATTGTCGTCATATTTTTGGAATCTCATAATATATTGGGCAAAACGCATTACTCACAAATGATTAAGAAAATCGTTGTTGTAACAGGTCTGAACGGTTTGAAAATTTCCTCCCGATTTGTACTTAATTGTAATTAATAGAATATGAGGGAGATCTAGCACCCCCCCTTAATCTTTGTGGTTTTCGCGATTACAGGTTCTGATGAGTTCTTAAGCGCATCAACCAGTATCTTCATTTCTGTGGCCGACTTCTGCCTGAAATTGTAGGTGTCGATTTCACTTTTATTGGCCTCCACCCCGGGAGGGGTCAGATTGGAAAACAATTTATGAAAGTTAACTGCCGATCCGTTAAGAATATAATTTTCAGCATTACCCAAATAGCCGGCCAATAAATAGGCCTTTGCTGCAATCTGTTTATCATCGGCATAAAAATAATTGACCTTGTGCTTCTGATCCAGAATTTTACCCCACCGCCTGTCAGCCATTATCTCATAGGGAATATTGATTGCAAATGGGAGGTGGTAGGCCCTGAATGCAGCTGTATCTCTTACGTCTATTATATTGATCCGGTAATAGTTATTTACAATGTCACTTGCGAGTTGATCAGCAGGAACAGAAGCAGAGGTAAAATCTTTTTGAATGACTGTTTTGTTAATACGGGCCTCCATCCGGTTTTTACTATCCGGGAAAAATGCAATTACTGCTAATAAAAGGAGAGCAAATCCAATAGCTGAAGCATAGATAGCTCTTTTTCTTTTATTAACAGCAGTAGGTACTCTGTTCACACGATTCTCCAAGAGTCCGGTTAGATAAAAAGCGATGAATGCTACTACAGTAAGAAGAACGGCAAACATGATTTTCGACATACCGAGCATTTCGTTCATCAGAACGCCGCCCCAGGCTTCTGAAAGGTATATATTCTTAACCAGTGGATATCCTTCGGCAAAGAAAATAACCCCCAGACCGCCTCCAAAAACAAAAGCCAGACCATCAAGTTTACCGATTGATGCTGCGCAGATACTGGTACCGGGGCAAAATCCGCCGATAATAAATCCGATGCCCATAATTGCACCTCCGAGGAGTGCAGACCACAGGAACGTTGGATTGATATAGATCAGGCTTAAATCGAGTAATCCCCAATGGGCGAGCCATAAAACACCAATCATGGCAGTTACACCAGCTGTGAAAAATACTTTTAACACGGTAAAATCATACCCGTAAAACAACCCGACAAGTTTTTTGGTAGAGGAGAATCCTGCCTGTTCGAGTACAAAACCGAACCCGATTCCGGCAATCAAAGCAATGATCAGATTAAACTCATTGCTGATCATAAAAGGTACTAATGGTCCCATATCACTTATTTTAACCAAAGTTTTCTGAAGAACCAGGCAAATGCATAACCCGATCCGAAAATTGCAACCATCGTAATCAGCCCCCCAAACGACATCACAGCCATCCCGCTAAGGGCGGCACCGCTGGTACAGCCTCGACCTAACTGAGATCCAAACCCAAAGAATGCACCACCGATGATAGCGGCAATAATCCTGGTTCTATTGGTAATATTAGGTCCCCTTTCCAACTTGATACCAACCCGATTTGAAATTACACCTGAGAAAAAAGCACCGATAATCACGCCTATCACTTCAAAAACAAGCCAGTCTTTCAAAGGGCCATCAGGATGCTCCTCGCTATAAGATTTAATGAAAGGGGTATTGGCTACATGTCGGGGAGCTACTTTTACAACAGTTGAGAGAACGACACTTTTTACTGCACCGCTGGCTCCCAGACCTCGCCCTGTAACATAGATTGTTCCCAATAAAACCAGACCTAATAAAAATCCAGCCAGGTAAGGGTTCATATATTTCTGTCCCTTCATGATTAATTATGTTTTGAATCGTTTTCGACTTTAACCTCCTCCTGATCATCTTCAAGCTCTTCATATCCGGTGATCATCGCCTTTATATTTGAGGTGGGAGTTTTGCCGGTTGTTGTCATATAGACATGAACGACAAGAAATATCATAAGCAGTATGGCTCCAAGCGTATGCCAGAATGCGATAGATGCCAAAGGATAATCTTCGATAATAATTATGTTGTTTTGATCAAAGGTTTTATACAGCAAATAAAGGATCCCCGAGATAATGGTTATTGGGACAAGTATCAGTTTAAAACCCAAATAAACAATTCGTTGCAATGGGTTCAATTTACTAAGTCCGGTTCTTTCAGTCGGGTGATGTTCCCCTTTGAATATTCCTGAGATGTAATAGATGACCTGCTCCTTCAATTGTTTGGTCGTTGGGATATAATGTCGCCATTCACCAGTTGTGAGGTGCCAGAAAATAGCAAAAATGATTAGTCCGATCAGCATCCAGGAGGCTGTCCGATGAAATTCGGCAGCTTTCTCAAAACCAAATATCTTAAAAGTACCATGAACCTCAAAACCAGTTAACGCCAGAAACATGATCAGGGAGGCCTGAACCCAATGCCAGAATCGTTCAAATCGTTTATAAATATATACCTTGTGCATATTTTGTTGCATATTTATTATTTAATTGACACTCTTGTTATTCGGCAGGTTTATCCTCGTCATAGTTGATGATCTGCTTTTCGTATTTATTTCTGGAAATATCCATTGAAATGCGAATTGCACCATGGCCGAAAACAGCAACTAAAGTGAGAATAAACATCCAGTAACCCACAAAATCGAGTGATTTATTCTGATCCCGCCCTGGCAGATAAAACCCGGACAATTTAGCCAGACGCCCATTAATACGGGTATGACACTCTGCACAGCCAACCGCTTCCCCCTTAGGTGAAACCATGTGATTTACAGGCCAGTACATTTTTTTAGTCTTGACAAAACCATACTTTCCGCTGTAACGAAGGCCAGACTCTTTCATCCCGGCTGCCACAGCATCGTCCCACTTAAAATCTTTCCAGTAGGCGCTATCCCCCTCAGTCTCTCCATATAGTTTTGGCTGAACCAGTCGATTGTAAACCTTATCGTAAATCTGGTCTCCCACATGAATCTTTACCGGAATAATTTTTGAGCGCCGGTCACTGTATGAGCCGTTTAAAGTGTTCATTTGCACCGGTACCGATTTAATTGAATCTCCCAGAATATAGTGATCAGCTGTTCCGTTAAACCAGATGTAGTCGGGTTTGACATTTCGTGCCCAAACGAAAGAGCCTTTAATCGACATATAATTATGGTTTCCCAGGGAGTCCTCCAACTCATAGGGCTTACCATCTTTCAGTTTTCCGGCATCAGACCATTTCCAGGACATTTTTGTTGAATTCACCTTGGCATATTGAGGAATATGACATGCCTGGCACGATACTCGTGAACCGTGACGATTGAGGACATCCCGAAGATGAGGAGTAGTTGAATGACACTGTTCACAGGTAGCCCTGTTCGTATTATCGGAAGAAACGGAATACAACCTGCCAATAATATTGTGATTTTTAGCGGTATGACATGCCACGCACTCAAGGTTCATTCCGTTTGCCCCCATGTGAACATCAACTTCACGGCTACAGGAGTTTAAGGCTACCTCAAGGTCTCCATGTTTCACATTATTTCCACCACCGCCAAAGGAGTGGCATGAACCGCAATTACTTTTGCGCGGTGAGCCGACACTCTGTGCTACGTTTTCAAGATTTACGGTACGGTCGGGATAGCCTGCCATGGAAGCTCCCTTAAGGTACTCATCACTGTTATCATGGCAAACCATACAATCGACATTTCGGGCATTGTTAAAATCAAAATGACTGCTCGACATACCATAACCAATATGGCATTTTGCACATGATTGTTGGTTTGAATTTGTTCCGAGACAAAAATTATTCATCACATTTTTCTTCCCTGCTGAAGAAATTCCGCGACCTTCGACATAAGCAACACGCTCCCAATTCCAATGTGAGGAGGCCATCACCTCTTTATGCGTTTCAGTATGACATGAAAGACAAGCTTCGGTCACCTCCTGAGGTGTCTTAAAATTTCGTTGCAACGCAGGAAGTTTACTGTGACTAACAGAAGGAATAGCTTTTAAGGCATACTTGTGCCGGAGAGTCTCCAGTTTAAGATTGTAGTTATCTTCCTGATGAAGAATATTAACCAGAATCAAAGCAACTACAGTGCTGAAGATTACAATTAGCAAGGTCCTATACATGGCATATCATCAATTATATCTCAATCGTTATGAGCAATAGTTCATTTAAAAAAGACATGCAAATATACAGATATATCAATTCGTGGCAATGTAATAAGCATTTGCTCGTTATTATTATGTGTTTAAAAATATTTTTTTATCCATAAAGATCTAATTGAATGCATTTTAAAGTTTAATAGCCGTAATAATTTAAACTTAGTTTAAATTATTACGGCTATTAAACTCGGGAAAAACCCTACAGTATGCTAGTCCTCAGATAGTGAAGAAACCTCCATGCTTCCGCAGAGTGGGCAAATTTCAATTTTATCAGATCCCATGCAGGTCTCCACAGTTTCCCAATCCACTTCAGTTGGGCTACCGGTCCAAGTGCATTGTTTACATCTTAATTTAAGAGAATCCATACTTCCCGCTAAATCACAACTAATTGATTAATACTTGCAACAGGGTTATGGTTACTGGGGCGGTCCTTGACCACTAAAGTTGTTACCGGGGAATCTGATTTTTGATTAAATACCATATCATGACCCACGCACAAACCCATTGAAATATTAAGTTCTGTTTTGTTGTCTTCCAGATATTTGGCCTGACCGGCAGGATTACACATTATACTTTTACCCTCACAACCAAGCATTTCGTGCTTCGTAACCTTTCCGCATTTACAATCAACACTGAAGACTTGAAACTCGTCGGAAAGAAATTGTGTTACAGCTTTAACCTCATTGGGAAAAGTTACACAATGTGCAATACCGATCCTTTTTATTCCTGCCTTGAGTGCAAAATTTTTAATCTCCTCGATGCGGTTTGAACCCCGCTGAAAGGCATCTTCAGCTGTCTGCATAATAACAAGTGAATCATCATTATAGAGTGCCTTTATATCTGTTGATTCCATAATATCAGTGGTTACATTTATGCTCCTCACCGTGCAGTTCGTGGCTCTTACATCCAAGACCTGTGTCGGCTATATCTCCCTGCAAATAGAGTTCTGCAAGGTGTCTCACATTACCCGAACAACCGCGATAAACTTCTATACTGTGGCTGGTAAGGACATTTAAAGCCCCGTTGCCCATATTTCCCGATAGCATAACAGTCACCCCCATTTTTTGAAGTACACTTGCAATATCGCTTTTACACCCACAACCTTGCGGTGAAGGTAATATCTCTGAAGCTTCAATACGGTTGTTTGAATCAACTGTGAAAATTGTGTAAGCTTCACAATGGCCAAAATGATCGTCTACCAGATTTCCCCTGGTAGGAACTGCTAATTTCATAATTTGATGTTTAAATAGATCAATATTTAGACTATTGATTGTCATTCATTCTGGAATTGTACTGTGATAAAAATTTAATTTTGATTACCCCTTCCTTTACGAATTCACAAATGTAATGAACATATGCTCATTAATCAAATTTAAAGTGAAGAATCAAACGATTTTACATATCAGAGCAAATCACCAGGCTATACTTGCAGTGTTTAAAGGGTTTAAAAACAGGGGAGTGATAGATTAGAAACCTATCACTCCCCATCAATTGCCCCGAACTAATCGTGACAACCAACAACTGTACTTGAGGTTTTTGCACAACACTGGGCAATTTTTGCCACTTTGGGCTCCTCTTTCTTCTTAATCAGACTCTTCATAAAAATTGTTTTAACGCGTTGTTGTTACAGCCTTCTCAATTGGCAGACGAGAAGGTTTATCGTTAGCAGCAGCAACCTCCCGAAGGTTTTTTCCCTGCAATAGTTAGGCTTGCTACCTCTGCTTTCCCTTTTTGATATGGTTTCGATTCTTCAATAATCTCAATGGCGGTAAATCCAAGTTTGGTTAAGGTCGCAAGGTACTCATTGCGGGTAACAGCCCCGGCCCAGCACTCCGCCACCGCAACAGGGTCGTTGCGATATTCATCCGCTATGGGTGTTGTAGCATAGATATCGCTTACAACAAACCGTCCCCCCTTCCTGAGAATTCGAAATACCTCACTCCAAACACCCTCTTTGTTGGTGGCATGATTGATGGTGCAATTTGAGATCACAAGATCGGCTAAGTTATCAGCCAATTCAATATGTTCGAGTTCGCTTTGGATAAACCGGACATTCTGAACCTCTAACCGCAATGCACTTTGCCTTGCCTTCTCAAGCATCCCTTCCGAGATATCTATTCCGTATACGAATCCTATCTCTCCAACTTCATCAGCCATTCTAAGCACATCGGTACCGCGACCACTACCTAAATCGACACACACTTCTCCAATTTTAGCTTTCGCATAATTGATGGCTCCACCACATGAAAGGCAACAGTCGGAGCTTGCCAGTTTACCGTATCTGATATTTATTGCTGAATAGTCCATCTTATTGAAAAATATAGGTTAACAACATGCCCGGCAAGGCCTTCGTACAAAAAAATACCCGATCATCCCGCCGAATAATCCGTTGGAGATAATATCATGCGTGACAGGTGAACTTCCTGAGGTCGAACCGATATACAGAAAGTAAAGTGCACCTGCAACTGCCCCGGCAATGAAGCCGGCTACCGGCTTCCAGAAATACCATGATTTAAGGAGTGCCCTCCAACCTTTTGGCTCGATAATTATTTCGCATGTACCATCCATTATTTCGGGTTTTATAATTATGCAAAGCTATACAATAAAATTAATAAATCGTATTAGTATCACTTATTTTATTTCGCTATTTTTATACTTTTGTTTAGAATTAAAAGGTTTATGGGATCGATTTTCACAAAGGATATTTCTGAATCAGAAATTAAAGAGCTTTTTAGCAGCGACGAGAAATGTCTTGAATTTCTGGCCAACCTCAAATGGACGGATGGGTACTCGTGTCGTAAGTGCGGGAATGAAAACTCGTGCAGTGGAAAATCCCCATTTTCACGTCGTTGTACAAAATGTAAAGCTGAAGAGTCAGCTACTTCGGGAACCATCTTTCACCACTGCAGGTTTCCCCTTCATAAGGCCTTTTTTATCGCTTATAACGTCTGCAAAGGGGAAGAGGAGATTTCAAGCTATGAATTTGCCCGCCGTCTGGCACTGCGGCAAATGACCTGCTGGAATTTCAAGACTAAAATTCAGACAGCACTTAAAACGATGGATACCCTCACCGATTATGAGAAGGGTGCCATTGAGAAGATGCTGGGGAAATAGGTGATTCGGCTATTCGACTACAACGGACGTTGAGCGGAGTCGAAACGACCGCTTCACCTAAATCACTTTGAGAGGTTATAAAACTCGTTATACTGAAGTACATTCTTTTCTGTTCTGAAAATTTTTAAATTTTCACTGCTAATTATAAAGTTGCGAAAGTTAATCCCCTTTAACGCTTCAAGCAAGGATTTATCGGAAACCGATTTTTGCATATAGGCTAATGCAGAGGTTTTCTCCCCTAATCCTGAAACGATAAGGATACCCCTTTTTGCATCAAGTGATTCCACCGTCACCTTAATCGAAGGTGATCCAAAATTAGAACTGTTGAATGCTTCAAATGCTCTGACCAGACCTGGTTCGTCGGCCTGTGTTTTAAGATAGATTAATGAATAGCAATAGGCCGTGGCTGGCTTTTGCTTATAGGGACCGCTATAAACAGGTGCAACTGGTGATAACACCTTTGCAACTGTATCGTTTATCTGAACAGGTTGAACGACTACAAATTTCCCCTTGGCAGTGCTCTCTTCCTCTTTTCTTACTTTTGCCAGTAATTCCATCGGATTCGGTAATTGATCAGCCGGAATATCTGAACTTATATACGTACTGTAATTCTTCAGAAAGAATGGGAGATAGGAAATATAATCCTTCTCCGCAATCAGTGTCCGGAAGTTTGTGGATGAGGCAATAAAATTAACGTACTCTATCCCTTTAAGCGACTGATAAACAGGTCTTTTTCGAATAATTGATCTGAAATAAATCAACCCTTCCACCTTATCCGGAAAACTCCGGACAGTAACTAACTGGGTTTTGGAATCGAGATTCATGGCCTCTATGTCAAAATCTGTTGTCGTATAATAGTCGAGGTTATAATTTGCAATATCATAAATTAACCGGTTGACATCCACCTTTGCCTCTTTGGAAAAGGCAATCACATAATAATGAAAAAGGTTCTCATCATAGGAAAATTTACCTCCAAACTCATCATTTGAATGGTCTCTTCCGCTTTTAAGTTCTTCATTTGCAATCTCTTCTTTGATATATCCTTTTGCCAGGAGCTGCTTATAATCAGCTAATGTATTTGATGCTATAAGCTCCTTAATGTGTGTGGCAATTGCAGTGGTTGGCTTTCTGGGGAAAGCTTGTATATACTGATCAAGATTTGCTGTAAAAAGTTTACTATCCATATTTGCACCCCGTGCGGCTACTTCAATAAATTTTACTTTTGAGAGAAGTGTACTGTCGGGATTCATCGCCAAGGTAGCTGTTGCCTCCTCTCCCGCTTTGGGAAAATCATAGGCCTGGAACAATCTCAATGTTTCACCGTATTTTTTCTCAATAGCCCCTTTCCGCGCTTCAATTTCAGCAAAGTAGTTAGGATTCTGGAGAAATTTCGCATATTTTGAATCGGGGTATTCTCCAATGATCTTTAGTTTATAGGCTTCACTATCCGAACCATCACCACCCTCTTTATATAACTGATAGAGTTCAAAATAGGCGGGTAATTCATAAATACTTCCCTTGAACCGGCGGTTTAACTCCAGAAGCATTTCAATGGAGCGGGGGAAGTCATTGAATTCTGTTCTGTAAATCCGGCCCGCACCAAACAAGGCATTCTTAATCAGCTCATTCGACACCTGGATCAGAGAATCTGTCAGCGGAATATCCTGAAGGTAAAACTCCGGTTTTTTGGGATCACTCACTTTCTTTTTAGCCTCAGCTACAGCCGGTGACGCAACAGTATCAGCGGCCTGCTCGGTTTCTGACTCCAACATATTCTGCTTATTTTTTCGACGCCAGTTATCTTCCAGTATCCGTTTGCCCCATATTCTTTGAAAATCTGATTTTCCGATTCCAACTGTT
Organism: uncultured Bacteroidia bacterium; assembly: GCA_903918045.1. Lineage (GTDB taxonomy): Bacteria > Bacteroidota > Bacteroidia > Bacteroidales > Prolixibacteraceae > JAAFHB01. The sequence goes on along the minus strand of CAIXCY010000143.1, from coordinate 15,962 downwards.
AGCGGATTATAGAAATACCACTGACTCTGATTGTTCGTCGAATTGATTGCCTGCTGTTGTCTGAACTGTTGTGATCTGAAATAATTCTGATTTGATTTTTCTGCGTTTGCCTCGGCCAGCTTACGTGCTTCCTCCTTTTGCAGATCGGTTATAATTTTATTGATCAGTGTATTCCGGTCATTCTCAGACATTCTGGCAAGTTTTTGAAGGCTGTCTTCCCTTTGAATTGTATTAATGTCCTTTGCAAGTCTTTTCAACCCGGATGCACGGATCATAATTTCAGGATAGCCGGGATAATTGGCATCAATTACAGCCACAGCACTGTCATAATAACATGCTGACTGAAGATAGTTATTCTCCTCAAAATATAGCCGGGCCAGATCAAGACTGGATATGGCCCGTTGTTTAGGGTTTGCAGCACTGCAACGGACAGAACTTTTCAAATCATCGACCGCATCCCGTTTTCTCCCCTCCTTAAGTGCAATATTGGCCCTGGCGTAATAGATCCTGTCGCGATATTCCAGATTGATCTCTTCCTTAAGCATCTTTGCCAGCTGATGTTCAATCTCCTTGTCTGCCCCTCCAATAATCTCCATCCGTGATATCCTGGCGTTAAAGGCCATTTGATAAGGGGGTCTCATGCGAAGAATATGTTGATACTGCTTTGCAGCCTCCTGTGGTTGGTTTGTAATTACCAATAACTGAGCCAATACATAATTAAGCCGAAGTTTATCCTGACGTGGCAGGGAAGTGGACAAGGCGGTTTTTAAAAAGGGAATCGCTAAATCAGCTTCGTTATTCTTCAGATAATACTGCGCCTGTACGAGGTTAAACTCCTGAATAAGCCGTTTGGGAAAACCTGCATCACGCGAAAGGGTATTAAAAATTTCAAGTACCTGCGGATAATCACCAGTTTCAATATACGATCTTGCCATACCAAGAAAAGCATCATAATGAGTCGGCTGATCTGAGAACTTCCGGATTACAAAATTGAAATTTTCAATTGCGCGGTGGTAATCATGCTTGTAATAACTGGCTTTCCCCATCAGAATATAACTGTCATCAACCCACTTGTTATACTCCCCCTTTGAAGCAAATTTCTTGTAGAGCTCCAGATCATTGGTTTTTCTTACAGGACTCTTTGTAATGGAATGGAGTGAGATTAGTTTGTTGCACTTAGTGATGACAAGGTCCATTTCTGAAGTTGCTGTACTCGCAGCTTCAGGTAAGGTGTTCTTAAATATCGGGAGCGTATGGGTATAGTCATCAGGAATGGCCTGATTTATCCGCTTCAGCCCCGATTTCAGACTCTCCCTGGCATTAAAGTAGACATTATAATGAGCGGTCAGATTATGATAAGCGCGCGAAAAGGGAGTGTTCTTTTTTGTAGAACATCCCATAAAGATAATGGTTAACCAAAAAAATAACAGAATATTTCTTCCTGTCTGTTTCATCAGCGCTTAAATAACTTTCTAAAGATACAAAGAGTAATAATGCAGTTATGATTTTTTTATCCTTACCCGCTCAGTGGGTCTTAAATTTGCGTTTCGTAAGTCCAATTGTTCAACAACATTAGCTGCCAGTTCCCTGAATGCCATTCCTGTTGCTGTTTCCTCATTCCATGCTACCGGGATTCCAAGATCACCCCCTTCCCGAATACTCATTATAATTGGAATCTGACCCAAAAATGGGATATTCATCGTACGCGCAAGATCTTTCCCTCCGTCTTTACCAAAGATATAATATTTATTATCAGGAAGTTCTTCCGGTGTAAACCATGACATATTTTCAACAATACCAAGAACCGGAACTTCAATGGATTTACTCCTGAACATTGAAACCCCCTTGATAACATCCGCTAAAGCCACATCCTGTGGTGTTGTAACAATGACACTCCCCGTTACAGGCAGGGTTTGAACAATAGTGAGATGAATATCGCTCGTCCCTGGAGGAAGGTCGATCAGCAAATAGTCCAGCTCACCCCATTGTCCCTGAATAATCAACTGTTTAAGGGCATTTGATGCTACAGGGCCTCGCCAGATCAGTGCGTTGTCCTTATTCCCGAAAAATCCGATTGAGAGCATTTTTACTCCGTATTTCTCAATCGGAATAATCATTTCACGACCATCAATTGACTCCATAAAAGGTTGTGAATCCTCCTCTCCAAACATCTTTGGAATTGAAGGGCCGAAAATATCGGCATCAATTAATCCAACTTTTGCACCCGTCTTGGCCATTGCCACTGCAAGGTTCGTCGCTACAGTTGATTTTCCCACCCCGCCTTTGCCTGAGGCAACAGCAATGATATTCTTAACACCCGGCAAAACCGGGGCCTTCATTCGGTGCATGCCCTTGGGGGTGATCAGAAGGTCGTATTCGGCACCAAGAACATTCTCAATCGCTGTTGCACATGCCTCTGAAAGAGCTTGAATATTTGGATCGTCATCACGTCCAAAAACCAGCGTAAACGTGATGCGGCTTCCTGCCGTCCTGATCTCCTGAACCATTTCCAGATCAACAATATTGTCATTTGTTCCTGGGAAATTAACATTTCGAAGGATATCTGTAATTGTTTTTGGTATTACTGCCATTATCTCTGTTTTAAACCTTAAGCTGAATAATAATTTTAAAATCTGATCCTACCGAACTCTCACGAAACGTCACAATCACTCAATTGTTCATTCCAATTCAATCATAGGATCCCAAAAGAGTTCCCTGAATGCGGTCACACAATCGTCCTTAACTGCCACACCCTCATTTTCAAGCAGTTCCTGCATCATAACCGGCGATCCGAAATGAATCTTTCCTGTAAGTAATCCGTTACGGTTAACAACGCGGTGTGCAGGAACATAAATCTGTTGATGGTGAGACAGATTCATCGCCCAACCTACCATCCGCGATGATCCGGCGGTACCCAGGTAGCGGGCTATTGCACCGTAACTTGTCACTCTCCCTGCCGGTATTTGTCTGACAACCTCAAAGACATTCTGATAAAAGTCTGATTCCACTATCGCTTCGTTTCAATATTATCCCTGTTCGTAGAATTACGTCCGAAACTCCGGTAATCATCAAAAGGAATTTCCACTTCTGGTTCTGCCAGATCTATTCCATGCGGAATAAATCGTAAATATTTAATCGTTTTCCCCCGATCCAGCCATTGCTGCTCATAATAGGTTCTAATTCCAAGAATATCATCTGCCATTCCGGATGCGTATAAATCAGGAGTATTCACCTGAATATCAAAATGATTTGCCTCAATTGTCGCCAGCGTATATTGGTACAGAAATTCGCTGTCTGTCTTTAAATGAATGATCCCCTCCGGCTGAAGCATTTCGCAATACTGGTTTAAAAACCGCACTGCCGTAAGCCTTTTATTGGTACGCTTCATTTGAGGATCCGGAAAGGTGATCCAGATCTCCGAAATTTCACCTTTCGCAAAAAAGTGAGATAGCAATTCAATATTTGTGCGGATAAAGCCACAATTGCGCAGCTCCTCCAGGTGAACCTCTTTTGCCCCGGACCACATCCTTGAACCCTTAATATCGACCCCGATAAAATTTTTATTTGGAAACAATCGTGCAAGACCTACCGTATATTCCCCTTTGCCGCAGCCAAGTTCAAGTACGATGGGATTGTCATTTTTAAAAAAATTGCCCCTCCAATTCCCCTTTAACGCGAACCCTTCGCTTATTAACTTGCTATATGAAAACTGAATAACATGATCAAAGGTATTTAAATCTGCAAATTTGACCAGTTTCTTTTTACTCATTCGATATCAATCTGATGTATAATGTTGTTTGCCTAATCCAAAGCAATTCCAAAATCATGAATCCCTTTAAGGACCCCATTCTGAGTGCGCATACCTTGTCTGACTGAAATTGTATATTTCCCAACCTCGGGAAAAAATACAGTTTGCTTATAGGGATATTTCCTGTCATACAGATCGCCAAGCCCGCTTCCAACCCATTCCCCCGAAGGTTTTGCCAGGGTTAACTCGACAGTATCGGTCAACTCTTTCCCTTGGGGGGGGGCTATTGTTACAAATAACCACAGATTACTAAAGGCATATCTCCCCTCATTTCGAACAGTAAACGAGAGGTTATAAACTTTTTTGGGGTCGGGAATATTCATCTCAAAAACCAGAATAGTATCCTGATTCCATTCTGAGTGTTTTAACCTGCGATAATCAGCAATAACAGACTTCTTCAAGCAGGAAGTTGTCAACAAGATAATTAAAAAGGTAAGCGTAGCGATAAGAAGGAGATCATTACCTTTTCTTCGGCCTAAGTTTTCCCTAACCTTCATTTTGCGGATTCGGTTTTCGTGTTAATACAGGCTTATGCCTCTTCTTACGACGATTCTTGAATTCCTGGTCAAAACGCTCTATGCTCTCCACTCCAACTGAATTGTGGTAGTTATGAGCTTCCGGTTCAGCAACTACAACGTTTTCGCTTGTCAATTGTGCAATTTTTTTGCCACTCCTGTTAAGCAGCTGAATCTCTTTAACCTTCTCAACCGAAACGGCTATCATCCCTCCAGGCTGATTATTCTCCTTCACATACCAAAATATCCCTTTGAAAATATCAGCTTTCAAATAGTTGTAATTTCCTTTCTCAGTTTCAAGCTGAAGATGGGTGGGAGGGAAATTTTTCTGGGCATCAATATATCCGTCAAGTTCATAATTCAGGCAACATTTCAGCTTACCGCATTGACCTGCAAGTTTTTGGGGATTTAGGGAGATCTCCTGATAACGCGCTGCATTGGTAGTTACGGAAACAAAGTTGGTAATCCATGAACTGCAACAAAGTTCCCTTCCGCAAGGACCAATTCCACCGATTCGAGCTGCTTCCTGTCGTGCCCCAATTTGCCGCATCTCTATACGGATCCTGAAAGTATCAGCATATAAACGGATTAACTGTCGAAAATCAACCCGCTCATCTGCAATATAATAAAAAATAGCCTTCGTCTTATCCCCCTGAAATTCAACATCACCGATTTTCATGTTCAATTGAAGTTCTTCGGCAAGTTTTCGTGCTTTAAGCATTGTTGAATGTTCGCTTGCAATAGCCTCCTCCCATTTTTGAAGATCCACAGCTTTGGCAATCCGGTAAATTTTCCTCATTTCACCGTCAACAATTGTTACCTTGTGCCGTTTCATCTGTTTCAAAACCAGATCACCAACTAACGATACCATCCCAATATCATGACCGGGACTTGCCTCAACTGCAACCATCTCCCCGGGCTTAAGAACCAGACCATTGACATTTCTGAAATAATCTTTCCGTGTATTTTTAAAACGCACTTCTACAATTTCATCTGTATTGGCGGTATTTTTAACATCAAAAAGCCAGTCGTAAACATTTAATTTGGCACAGCTTCCGACCCTGTCATTGGCGGGACATCCGCGTGCTATTTTATCTGGATTACCCATATAATTGATCTATAATTATTTATAACACAACAGCCGCGTTGGACCATCCATGTAAAAAAAAGGAATCTCACAAAAATAGTGATTCTATTTCTATATTAAAGGTAAAAAAAGAATGGATGTTTTAAAGCCGGATTAATTTCGATACTTTCAAACCCAGGTCGGTGAAAACAAGTCTTCCATTTCCATTCGATGAAATATCAGTATAGGCGCTTTCAAACTCCCGGAAAAGTAGCATCACATTTTTTTCATTGATAAAAGGGGAGAATTTTTTTGAAAACTCCAACTCCTGATCATCCATGTAGATCAAGTCAGGTTCTTTAAGGTTATGCAGGAAATTCTCACGGAGCAGTTCACCGCAGTATTTCAAAAGGCTCATTTGCCGCACCCTTCCGATTGTGGCCATCTCCTCAGACCAGGAGAGGATTTCAGCAAGTTTCCGCCCATAACCGTTCCTCATTAAAGAGATAAACTGAAGAAGGTTGAACCTGCGCATTTCATCGCTTTGCATCAGCTCCATCGCAAGGAAATAATTTCCTCTTGAAAGCCTTGCAATAGTGGCGGGATTAGTGTCGGTCGATGCCGCCATCGGGGCAAGCGCAACCTGTAAATCGTAGTCTGATATTTTTGGAATACGGATGAACTGGCACCTTGACCGAATTGTAGTGAGTAATTTTTCCTCCGCCTCGGAGATCAGTATAAACAAGGTTTTTTCAGGCGGTTCCTCCAGTATTTTGAGAATTTTATTGGCACAGGTGATGTTCATGGTTTCGGGAAGCCAGATGATCGAAACCTTATACTCAGCCTCGTATGACTTCTGGTTCAGTTTACGGATCAGATCCCGCGCCTCGTCAACATAAATTGCCCCCTGTTTATTCTCATCGGCAATGAGTTGCATCCATTTTTCGTATTGAGGATATGGGTTCTCCAGGAAATAAGATCGCCATTTAGTCATGTAATCACTGCTGGTCGGCTTGTCAATGGCCGATGTTTTAATCACAGGAAGCGTAAAATGAAGATCCGGATGGATCAGTTTGGAATACTTCCTGCAAGAGCTGCACTCCCCGCACGAATCATTGCCAATTTTATGAGTACAGTTGATATATTGGGCAAAGGCCACAGCGAGTGCCAGCTTACCATTTCCCTGCGGTCCGACAAGCAATTGAGCATGAGGAATCCGATCCTCAGCCACTGCCTGGATCAGCTTTTGTTTGGTACTCTCCTGACCGATTACGTCTTTGAATTGCATCGGCTAAGCTTATAAAATTTTGAAAAAGGTTATCATTTATTTTCGGGCGCTCATTAAAGTTTCAAAAGTAGGAAGATTTGTTAACAAAGGATTAAATTGACTTAAAAATCTATTCACTCCTGATGTTTCAAAACGCATTTTTATCTATCTTTGAAGAACAAATTATTAAAAGCAGGAAAAATGCAGACGATAGAAAATTATGACTTTTCGGGCAAAAAAGCCCTGATCCGCGTTGACTTCAATGTTCCACTCGATGAAAATTTCGTGATTACAGACGATACACGGATGACAGCCGCTCTTCCCACAATCCGTCAGGTGATCGAAAACGGAGGTGCCGCAATTATCATGTCGCATCTGGGTCGTCCGAAAAAAGGTCCCGAAGATAAGTTTTCAATGAGGCATCTTGTCCCTCATCTCTCTGAATTACTTGGTGGGATAGCAGTTAAGATTGCTCCTGATTGCATTGGAGAAGCAACAAAAGCGTTGGCAGACGCCCTCAAACCAGGTGAAGTGCTGGTCCTTGAAAACCTCCGTTTCCACCCTGAAGAAGAGGGGGGAGATGCTGAATTTGCCAAACAGCTTGCCCAAAACGGCGATTGCTGGATTAACGACGCCTTTGGAACTGCCCACCGCGCTCACGCCTCTACTGCAGTAATTGCACAGTACTTTCCAAATGACAAATTATTTGGATACCTTGTCGATAGTGAAGTTAAGAGTCTTGACAAAGTATTGAAAGCTCCTAAACGCCCATTCACGGCCATCATGGGTGGTTCAAAAGTATCCTCCAAGATTACAATTATTGAAAATCTACTGAACAGCGTTGATAATCTGATTATTGGAGGAGGGATGACCTACACCTTCGTAAAAGCTCAGGGTGGAAAAATCGGCGGTTCGCTTTGTGAAGATGATTACCTGAGCCTCGCACTTGAAATTTTGAAAAAAGCAGAACAGAAAGGGGTCAAAATTATCCTGGCAACCGATATTCTTGAGGCAGACGCATTTGCAGAAACTGCAAATACCCGCATTGTCCCTGCCAACAATATAAGCGACGGCTGGTCAGGTCTTGATGTTGGTCCTGAAACCATCGCACTATTTAAGAAAGTAATCAGTGAATCAAATACGATCCTTTGGAACGGCCCTGTTGGCGTTTTTGAAATGGAAAAATTTGCCAACGGAACCAAAGCCATCGGCGATGCAATCGTTGAAGCAACAAGCAAGGGTGCCTTTTCGCTCGTTGGAGGAGGCGACTCTGTTGCAGCTGTAAATAAGTTCGGCATTGCAGATAAGGTTTCCTACATCTCAACTGCCGGTGGAGCGATGCTCGAATATCTCGAAGGCAGGGTTCTTCCGGGTATTGCAGCGGTATTGGACTAAATTCAACCATCAGATTAAAATTAAAACCCGGATAAATCAAGTCCGGGTTTTTTTACACTTTAAAAATGGAGAGTATTGTAGTTTCGAATGAGATATTGCTCGAACGAATCGGGATGAGGGATGCTGAAGCCATTTTTACAGCCATTGATCAAAACCGTTCCCACCTTGGAAAATGGCTCCCTTTTGTCAGCTATACCAAAGCGATCGGGGATAGTGAAACCTTTATCCAAACGATAATTTTAAATCGGGAAGAGACCTTAAACGAGGTTTATACGATCTGGTTTAAAGGTGATTTCGCAGGGACCATCGGTTTTCATAACACCGACAGAGTAAACGAAAAGACCGAGATTGGTTATTGGCTTATCCGTGAGATGACCGGTAAAGGGATAGTAACAAAATGTTGCAACAAGCTGACAGAGATTGCCTTTGAAAAAATGGGGATGAACAGAATCACAATAAGATGCGCAATCGGAAATTGGACAAGTGAAAGAGTTGCCCAACGTCTTGGATTTACTTTTGAGGGAATTGAACGGAGCGGTGAACGGTTTAAAGATCTGTTTCTCGATCTCAAGGTGTTTAGTTTACTGAAGAAGGAGCAAAACTCAAGCCTTCAGAAGAGAAATTAAGAGCCGGAAAGTTGATTTTCGGCCCTTAATAAATTTATTTCTTATTACAAGGTTTATAGATGGCCCCTGTTGCAAAGTCAACAAGAGTTCCCGGCCAAAATAATAAAATATCAGCAACTAAAGCACCGCCTCTGACAGATCGCGAAGGCTGACCAGCTACCGGTTTGGTTTTTTGACACTGGCTCACCTTTCCGCCAAAAACTGTAGCACAAGAACTTAGAGTCAAAACAATAAGTACAACTGTCGAAATTCTTAATAATTGTTTTTTCATACGCTTTTTTATTATTTTCCTACTCTTATGGCCTTTCGGTTTCGCCCCGTTTTTTAAGTGATTCTGGACTCCACTATATTAATATCCAGCTAATTTAAATAGAATTAAGTGATCTAAACTTAAGTTCCAATTAACCGATAAACTCCTTTCATTCAGCCTTAACAACCGTAGTTTTGGAAATCCAATCATGTAATCCCCGGGTTGTAAAAAGATAAGAAATGATATCTAAAGGAATGAACCTCATCAATGTTCTGAGAAAGATCTGCAGGAAAAAATAACCGCTGTTAGGAGCTAAAGAAACAACCTTGGATTTTGTCACAATCTTTCCTATTGTTTTGCCTATGAAATATTCAAACAGAAAATAGTACAAAAAATATATTATAGCTGAAACCCATTTTACATTTTCAATTCCAATAGTATCTCTGAAAAGGAATAAAAGTATAACCAGAAAGGTGAAATAGATTAAAGTATCTAATATAAAATTAACAAATCTGGAGATAGTTTCGGCCATATTGTTAGGTTTTAGACAAAAAGAATATTGGTTAAACAGAATTCTAAATTAAATAAAAATTAAATAAAAATGACTATAAACAGATTGTTTAAATTTAATGCAACTTAAGTCTTATCTTACGACTATTCATTGAACTTATTCAGCAGATAAATGGGCCTTACAGTAATCAACACTCTTTTTAAATATTAAATTTCCGGGGAACATTCCTGAAAGTTCCACAAACTTCAAATTAGCTTTTGTGTAGTCGTTTTCAATATCAAGGTATATTTTACCCAACAGGTAGGTCTTACAAATTCCAAATGTTTTGTTGCAAGGCTCATGCAGGTTTTCGATCAGAGTAAGGCTGGTTTGACATTTCGACCGGTTAATTTCTGGCTGAATACCGTTATTAGACAAGAACTTATATTTCATAAAGAGATCCATCTCAATCATCAGATTAAATAAGCTCACCACAAATGGATCTGAATTTTTCACCTCTTCAGGGTTCATTTTTTCTAAAAAAAGATGAAGTTTAATTAAGTTTAAATATTTGCTGAAGCTCTTTTTCCTTAAATTATCGTACCTGATCTGGTATGTAAAATAGAGCAGACGGTCATATTCTGTTTCTCCGGTTCTCACTTTTTCAATAACAACGGAATCGAGTTCCGACAAAAAAGAGGCTTCTGCCGCCTTGGTATTGTCGGTGATCATTTTCCACCACAAATAATCAACTTTAACATATTTTGCCTGCTGTGGTGATGTTTTGCGAAGAAGATCAATTTCAGCAGGGACACCCTCAAAATCCTGATTGAAAATTTTATTGGTAATATCATCTACAGAAGCTAAAGATTGTCCTTGTAAACTTAGGAACAAAGCCGCCAGTAAAATAGTAAACAGATATTTCAGGTTCAGTCTAATTAGCAATGGCATCACAATCTGGATTCTTTGAATTTTTCTTATCTGCATCCTCCAATATTTTCATGATTGATAAGTATGCGCTATTCCTTTCCCTATTTTGTCTTTCAAAGGCTAATTTCTCAGCCTTATTCGCTCCGCCAATCCAATACCGTTGAAAAAACGAGGCTGCAACAACCAGTGATTCAAGGAAGGTATATTCAAGAGCTATTGAGACCGTTAAGTAAGCAAACCCACCCATAAGCAGTGCTGAATTGGCAGCCTCCCTGTAATTGCCTGAATAAACCTGGCCCGATCCAGGAAGAACCAAACTTAATCTCCAGGCAGTGCCAGGCTTAAATCGGTTTTCCACCCGTTTTAGACGTTCAAAATCCCCGGAAATAACCTGCTTCCCCTGCGCATCGGCAAACCCATTTGCACACCTTAAAAAGGACTCTTCAGCAAGCTTATCCTGATGCAAACCAAAATAGGCAATCCCTTTCAGAAAATCTAATTTAATGGATTGAGATTTCAGGCTTAACGTATCGAGGTTCATTAATTCGGATAAGGCGACAATAAACTTCTTTTCAAGAATAAGTGAAAATGATTTCCCTAAAACGGCTTCCGCTTTTATGCTGTCAGAATGGGTGCCAAAATAAGCCCGGTCGTAAAACTGTTCACTTAGCTCAAGTTTATTCAGATTGAAATAGCAATTGGCAATTTTAAGGCATACCCGATCTTCAGACTTATACCCAAAGAACAACGCACGGTTGTATTCATTGGCTGCTAATTCAAAATTCCCTTTCTCATATTGCAGGTTTGAAAAAACCACCAATTCTTTCAGATTCTGACCAAACGACCTCTGAGCAGGAGAGAAATTAGTTATCATCAAGAATATAAGCACGCGTTTTATCGACCCATTCATCTTCTCTCTTTTTATTATATTTTAATGCTGCCTGGGCACTTCCATAGATATTCCCTGAGTAATATGCCACGGCAAAGGAGCCCATAATCCAGGGATAAATACTGCTCGGATTCTTATTGAAACCTCTGGCCGATATAAATGCCGTGGAAGAGGTCATTATAAACGCAATAACTCCGTCTTTCCACCTTCCGGCATAGGCTTTGCCTGACCCCGGAAGAATTGCTGACAGCATTCCTGCCAAAGCCGGACTCTTCCTTTTAAACGCAGCCCCCTCGGCAGTAATACCGATTAGCGACTTATTAATTGTTGAATTGACCCCTTGCCTAAAATTATCTGCCCGTTTCCAATCTTTTAATAATAAAATCGTTGCGAGCCTATAATTGTCATTCTCCTTCAAATACAAGCTGCTGTTTACGAAACGTTCAGCCTCCTGGTAGCTGCTCTTCTGAACCAGAAGTTTAAGATATTCTGATCCAAATTCCTTGTTCATATCCTCAAACCTGAAACTCCCCGAAAATCTGCCATAACAATCGATCGCTTTATCAAAGGCATTTGTCTTCCGGTATATTTTAAACAGGTATAAGTATGATTTCTGGTCATCCGGCTTTAAAAACACAGACCGTTCAAATTCCCGTACTGCCAGATCGTATTGATTCGAATTATAAAGATATTCACCAAATTTAACCGAATTTTCATGATTGTATAAATCCTGCGAAAACAGATCAATTGAAGCGAGGAGTAAAAACAGTAAAAGATTAGTCTTCACAGGGATCAGAATATTTTCCGGTTAGTTTATCTATTTTGTAGGACTTTGGTGACGCAAGCCCATGACATCGCATCAACCGGTCAGAAATTTTCATGAATGCCACCAATTTATTTTTTTCATGATGGAGGCATTCAATGGCATAAACGGAGCACGATGGCTGAAAAACACAGGCATCAATATCCTGGGATGAAATGAATTTTTTGTAAAAAAGAAACATTGCGGAGAAGGTACTCTCAATTTCATTCTTACTTCCCCGGGTAAAAACCGTGAAATCAACCTTTTTTTCGGGTTCAAACAGCGAATCAAGGCGATGAATATTCTTAAATATTTGCCCCTGGCAGCTGCATGTCCTTCCAATTAACAGCCATGAAATAATTAAAATAAATAAGACCCTGTTCATTTTTTATGCTCTTCAATCTTAAAATCATAATCTGAATCATTTCCCTGCTCATTAACAAGTGGATTGGTAATTTTCATAATCTGATAGCTCTTTGAATTGCCGAAATAACTTACAGAAAGTATTTCAGAAGGGATCCCAACACCGTTAATCATAGAATAATCTTTGTAAATCTGACGACTTAACAATTCGCCTTTTTTGTTGTAAATTAAAACCGATTGAAGCCGCTTATCCTTAGTTGAAATCAAAATATTGCCTATTGGGAAATTCGCAATTGCTGGGGGCGCCCATTTTGTGATTATAAGTCCATTACTTTTTTCAATATTTGATATGGAAAAGCTTGAGTTTTTTAATCCAAAATCGGAGAGATCGTTATTTAAGATAAATTGAAAAATCGAGAACTCAGGTTTAATCGGATTATTCTGAACTGACAATAGTTTATTGTCTTGATATTTATAGATAAGGGTATCCTCCGAAACGTAGAACTCTTTCTGTGGAAAGGTGATATTAAACAGGAGTTTCTTATTTCTGAGGTCATAATGAACAACTCCTTTTGTATATTGAAATTCCCCGCTCTTAGACTTAGCTTTAAGGGTAATTTCACACTTAAACCGGTAGGATCTTTGTGAGTTTCCTGCAACAAAGAGGAGAAGCAGAAAGAACAGGAGTAGGATTTTTCGTACCATGGTGGGCTATAAAACTAATTAGTCAGTAATCCAGGAAGAATTACCGACTAATCAGATCAGATTTCTTTTAAAAATTAGTAATTCGTCGCCGCCGATGTTGACGCAGCAGCAATTACAAGAACATATAAACCAATACTTACAACTGTACCTACGATACACCCGTAAAGGGCTTTCTTGGTCTGTTCCTTGTTATTGTCAGTCATCAGATAAACGACCAACAAACCGATAATCCCAAAAACGCATCCCCAAAGGAATGAAGGTATTCCCAATGCCTCCTGGTCCGATGAAGCGCTTAAAGGGAGTGAAGTCGTTGCAGAGACTCCGGTAAGAAGTGCACTGTTATCCTTGCTTACTTCGGTGTAGGTTTTGTCTGCGTTCGAAGCAAGGTATTGATCGAGATCAGCTACCCCGGCAAAGGCATCATAAATCTCAGAATCATTGAACGTTGAAACTGCCTGAATCTCATTCTCTGTGATAGGGGAAGCTGCCTTAAGCGAAAAGGCAAAAGTTTGCATACCAAATAATAACACTGCAAAAAACACGCTGAATGCTTTTAGAAAAAATTGTTTCATAAATTTAGATTAAAGGATTGAGCAAGAAAATTCTTATGCTTTACAATAATAAAGTTTTTTTAGGGTATTATCAATATGTTTAAAGTATATTTTATATGTTATAAAGCAGATTATTCTTCGGATTAGATTAGCCATATTCTAAAGGAAGAATTTATGTTAAAACTAAAGCCGTTGCAGTTTGGTGCAGCGGCTTTAGGAAACAACTGTATCAATTTAATTTATTTTAATCCACCGAACATATAGGCTAAAGAGATCTGAAGAACTTTATTTTTTACTTTGTAATCAGAGGAATCCTCTATGTTTGCCAATCCGAGTTCATAATTTAAACTTACGACTAAAGATCCTAATTCAACTCCAGCGCCAAATCCCAGACCCATGTCCAATCTTTTAGCTCCACCCTTTTCTCCAAATTTGATATCGGTACTTCCGCCTGAATCTTTAACTTTTCCACTTAATGCATATCCAAGATAGGGTCCTGCCTGTATTAATAACTTGGTTGATTTGTCGATAGGAAATTTATAACCTAAATTTATCGGAACCACAAGGTAATTAAGAGTTGTAGTAGTAGTATAAGACATACCTGCATAGGAGTCTTCGCTTTTAGACCCTTTTATGGAAAAGAGTAAACCAGTGTTCAAAGAGAGATTCTCCTGTAATGGAAAGTCCATGATCGGACCAAAATGAACTCCTGTAATTGACTTTTCTGTTACTGTGGTTCCGCCTCCGGAGTAGGCAATATTCGCAAAATTAATACCCCCTTTAATTCCAAATGTTTGTGCATTAACAATCTGAACCAATAGCATTAAAGCTACAAAATAGATAAGTTTTGCTTTCATAAATTTAAAATTAATTAATTAGCCTACTCTTGAGTTTTTCGGCACACACTCCCTACTCTGAGTTGGATTTTCGGGAACCTCCTTATCTGATTTAAATATTTAGCCGATTGAACAAAAATTAACACGTTATGGTCTGAACCATTTGGATTTTACAACACCTGATTTAACGTTATTTATTGATTTTACTGAGGCCGATTTCGTTGTCGCAGGTTTCAGGATAAAAATTTCACCCTCTTCATCCATTTTCAGGGAGGTTCCTGTTACCTCTGTAATTAAAACTTCATTAGTCCCGTCACAGGTTGGAGCCCCCTCCCAGGAATAACAGAGTGTTGACTGGGCATTATCTTTCCAGCCCCACTGAGCTAAACCACTATCTTCGGGAATATTAATCCGATTTACATAATAGGTTCCAGCATTTGAAAACAAGACAGTAAGTTCATTTTCAGTTCCGGCAACACTCTCACCGTCCATCGTAACCAGCGACCAGGTTCTGCATAACAAATCTGTTTTAGCTGAGGTTGCTGTGATGGCAGCTTTTACAGAAGTGAGGCTGATTTTCCCACTTGCATCATTTAATGGTGTGAAAGTAAAGCTAAAACTACTGCTACTAATGGAGGACATTTTCAGCGTTCCTAAATCAGAAAGCACAATCGTTTGATTATCTGTTATTTGATAGGTACCAAAGAGCACAATCTGGGCTGCAGTAGATTTGGTGCCGTCATCTGCCACTACAATATAATTTCCACTTTTATTAAATTCAAAAGAGCGGTATCCGATTCCTGTCCCGGAGATCACCCACTTTGCGCTAACAGTTGCCTGGTTCAGAGTGCCCGAGCTACTGTCATCATGCTTGGAACATGACCAAAATTCAAACGCGAAAATGATTAAAATACTGAATAAAATTCGGCCTTTCATAATAATAGTTTAGAAGGTTAGTTCTGTTTACCAAATCAATAGCCTGAAATTCATTTGAATTTTCAATAATCTCCAATGGTTTCACTGTTTCAAATTTCATTAAAATTACTGAACTATAAAATGAATTTGATCAATAATTTGTCTTGACTTGGCAGGTGTCAAGATTTTGGCAATAAGTGTGCCCAATAAGCTAATAAGTGCACTATTGGAATATAATGAATCCAAAGCTCAAAGTGATCAGCAATAAACGTTAAACCGTTAAAAGCCGGATTCGTAAAATCACGAAGGATTAAAATCTGGAAAGGTCCAACTGGTTAAAATGAAAGCGCAGATTAAGTAAATAGCTCTAATGCGGAAAATTCAATTCCGACATCGATATTTACCGTTGGCGCCCACGGAAGATGTGATAATAATAACGCTTAAAATAATTATACCGACATTACAAAACAAAATTAAGAAGCAGTATAATAATAATAAACTACATTAGATAAAACACTGCATCTAATTATTTTATAAATCTTTACCCAAAATTT
>CAIXCY010000142.1 GCA_903918045.1 uncultured Bacteroidia bacterium | reverse complement strand
GAGAAACTGAAAATAGGGACTAATTTCCTATATTTGCGCTCTCTAAAATGATACTACAAAAGTAATGGAAATCTTAATCAGGAATAAAGTAATTGAGGCAATAAAAACCCTTTACGGACAGGAAGTTGACGAAAATCAGGTACAAGTACAGACTACACGCAAGGAATTTACTGGCGATAAAACAGTGGTTGTTTTTCCTTTTTTAAGATTTTCTAAAAAAACGGCAGAACAGACTGCCGACGAAATTGGCAACTTTTTAGTTAATTCGATTGAGGTAATTTCTGAATTTAATATCGTCAAAGGATTTCTCAACCTTGTTATAGAAAAGAGTTACTGGATCAATCTGTTCAATAATGCTGCTGCAGATGACCAATTTGGGATCAAGGCTCCGAATGAAAATTCGGAGGTGGTAATGATCGAATACTCCTCCCCCAACACCAATAAACCGCTCCATCTTGGCCATATCCGGAATAATCTGTTGGGCTATTCGGTTGCAGAGATCATGAAAGCAAACGGGAATAAGGTTGTTAAAACCAATATTGTCAACGATCGGGGGATCCATATCTGCAAATCGATGCTTGCCTGGAAAAAACTGGGAAATGGAGAAACGCCTGAATCTTCGGGCAAAAAGGGGGATCACCTGGTTGGAGAATATTACGTAAAATTCGACCAGCTTTATAAAAAGGAGATTGCGGAGCTTATTGCAGGTGGATTAACCGAGGACGAAGCGAAGGAGAAGTCACCGATCATTAATGAAGCGCGCGAGATGCTCCGGCTTTGGGAGGCCAATGACACCGAAACGCGTGAGCTCTGGAAGCGAATGAACAGCTGGGTCTACACCGGATTTGATGAAACTTACAAAACACTGGGGGTCAACTTCGATAAAATATATTATGAATCAGATACTTATACGGTAGGTCGTGATGAAGTTTTACGCGGTGTTAAGGAAGGTATCTTCGAACAGATGGATGACACTTCGGTATGGGCCGACCTGGAAAAAGATGGCCTTGACCGCAAAATCCTCCTACGCTCAGACGGAACCTCGGTTTATATGACACAGGATATTGGTACCGCAAAAATCCGTTACAGCGATTTTCCGATTGACCATATGATCTATGTTGTTGGAAATGAGCAAATCTATCACTTTCAGGTACTTTCCCTTTTGCTCGACAAATTAGGCTACAAATGGGGTAAGGATCTTTATCACTTCTCCTATGGGATGGTTGAACTGCCACAGGGGAGGATGAAATCTCGTGAAGGGACCGTGGTTGATGCCGATGATCTGGTTGCCGGAATGGTCGATGTTGCCCGAAAGGTCTCTGAAGAACTCGGAAAACTGGAGAATTATTCAGATGATGAGAAGGAGCGGATTTACCGGACAGTCGCCCTGGGAGCCCTCAAATATTTTATCCTGAAGGTCGATCCTAAAAAGACAATGCTTTTCAATCCCGAAGAATCGATTGATTTTAACGGAAATACAGGCCCATTTATCCAGTACACCTATGCCCGGATTCAAAGTGTCCTTCGCAAAGCTGCTGATGCTGCCATTGAGATTCCAACTCAAATCTCAGAAATTGAGATGAATGACAAG